>JBJSXZ010000026.1:0-3286 GCA_046086645.1 Candidatus Limnocylindrus sp. | reverse complement strand
CCGGTGCCGCTGCCAACGCGGATTGAAAAGTTCACTGTGCTGCGCTCGCCATTTATCGACAAGGATTCTCGCGAGCAGTTCGAGATTCGAACACACAAGCGACTCGTCGACATCATTGAGCCAACCCCGAAAACGGTTGACGCCTTGATGCGACTCACGCTTGCGGCGGGTGTAGATATTGAAATCAAGATGTAGGGGAGAGAGATGACGATCGGACTGCTCGGCCGCAAGGTCGGGATGACCCAGGTCTTCGCAGCGGACGGCACCTCTGTGCCGGTAACGGTGCTCGCAATTGAGCCGAACACCGTGACGAAACTGCGCACCCCTGAGCAGGACGGATATACCGCCGTGCAACTCGGCATCGAGGCTGGGAAGCGCCGCTTGAACAAGCCCGATCAGGGTCAATTCAAGGGCGAGTTGCCAGCATGCGCCGTGGTCAGAGAGTTCCGCGTTGATTCCGTTGACGGCATGACGCTTGGACAGACGCTTGACGTAAGCCTGTTCGCCGAGGGCGAACTCGTCGATATCGTTGGCGTTTCGAAAGGGAAAGGCTTTGCCGGAACCATTAAGCGCCACAGTTTCCAACGTGGACCAGAGACGCATGGCGCAGACCACCACCGTGAACCAGGTTCGATTGGCGCAGGAACGACCCCAGGGCGTGTCTACAAGGGGACGCGCATGGCTGGACACATGGGTGTCGACCGCGCCACCGTGCAGAAGGCTTCGGTCGTGCGCGCTGACGGCGCTCTCAACGTGCTCTTGATCAAGGGTTCGGTGCCGGGCGCAATCAACTCGCTCATTTCAGTAAGCAAGTCGGTGGAGATTTAAATGGCAAGTGTTGACGTCTTCTCGAAGGCTGGAGCGAAGGTGGGGAGCGTAGAGTTGCCTGCTGCCTTCGCGAGCCCTGTCAACGAGGCGCTCATCCATCAGGCGGTTGTTTCGCAGCTGGCGGGTCGACGCTTGGGCAACCACGCCACGCAGAAGCGCGGCGCAGTCGCCGGGGGAGGTCGCAAGCCATGGCGCCAGAAGGGGACTGGACGCGCACGGCAGGGTTCCACGCGATCACCGCAGTGGAAGGGTGGCGGCGTCGTCTTCGGCCCACAGGTTCGCTCTCACGACATTCCGTTCCCAAAGCGCATGCGTCGCGCTGCCCTGCTTGGGGCCCTCACAGCGAAGGTCGAGGCGCTCAAGGTGGTTGACCTGATTGGCGTAGAGGCTCCAAAGACGCAGGTGATCGCTCGCATGTGCGCGGCCCTCAAAGCAGGAAAGCGCGTCCTCGTCGTTGCGCCAACCGTGAGCAGTGACCTTGTCAAGTCGGCAGCCAACATCCGCGACCTTTCGGTGCTTCGCGCCGATTCACTCAATGTTGTCGACCTCATTAACGCCGACACAATCATCATGGAGCAGGGTTCGCTCGCTACGATTCAGGAGGTTTACGGATGAACCGCAGCGCGCATCAGACCGTGATCCGTCCGGTGATTTCCGAGAAGTCGATCGTGCAGTCGCAGCTCGGCAAGTACACCTTTGAGGTGCACCCTGATGCGTCGAAGATTGAGATTGCGGCGGCAGTCGCAGTCCTCTTCACAGTGAAGGTCGCCGAGGTGAATGTCTTGACGACAAAGTCGAAGTCGACCCGCGGCACCCTTTCCCGCAGCCCGTTCCCAGGTAAGACAACCCCGTGGCGCAAGGCCGTGATCACCCTCGCCCCAGGCGAGAAGATTCAGTTCTTCGAGGGGGTCTAACCATGCCACTACGTCGAATGAAGCCAACAAGCGCCGGGGTGCGAGGCATGACCATGGCCATCAACGACGACATCACGACCCGTGAGCCGCACAAGCCGCTTATGGAGAAGGTTGTCCGCGGTTCCGGGCGCAACAATCATGGGAATATCACCGTTCGCCATCGCGGCGGTGAGCAGAAGCGCCTCTATCGCATTATCGACTTCCGTCGCAATAAGTTTGGTATTCCAGCGCGTGTGGCAACGGTTGAGTACGACCCAAATCGCTCAGCCCGAATTGGCCTCTTGCACTACGCCGACGGTGAGAAGCGCTACATGCTGTTGCCAAACGGCCTCAATGTGGGCGACTTGATCGAGTCGGGACCGAATGCCGAAGCGAAGCTCGGCAATGCCCTCCCGCTCGGTCGCATGCCACTTGGTACGACGATCCACAATATCGAACTCGTCCCTGGCAAGGGCGGACAGATGGTTCGCTCTGCCGGCACAGCGGCCCAGCTAGTTGCGAAAGAGGGCGCATTCGCCACCATCCGCATGCCATCGAGTGAGATGCGCCTTGTGCCACTGCTCTGCATGGCGACGGTTGGACAGGTGTCGAACCTCGACCATGAGAACATGGCGATTGGCAAGGCTGGACGCGCACGCCGCATGGGCAAGCGCCCAGAGGTTCGTGGGTCTGCAATGAATCCTGTCGACCACCCACACGGCGGGGGCGAAGGCAAGGCACCAACGGGTATGCCTCCGAAGACGCCGTGGGGCAAGACAGCGATGGGTCTACGAACCCGTCGCAACAAGAAGACGCAGCGGCTCATTGTCCGCTCGCGACACACCAAGTAGGGGGGAGGGGCCATGTCTCGTTCAAGCAAGAAGGCACCTTTCGTCGAGAAGCGGCTTCTTGGCAGGATTCAGGCAATGAATGCGGTGAATGAGAAGCGCGTCGTGAAGACCTGGTCGCGTGCCTCGGTAATCTACCCAGATTTCATCGGCCACACGGTCGCTGTCTACAACGGACGAAAGCATGTCCCCGTCTTCATTACGGAGAATATGGTCGGACATCGACTCGGCGAGTTCTCGCCAACCCGACTCTTCAAGGCTCACTCACGCGTAGACCGTACGACCGCGGTTGCTGCTCCTTCAGCGCCTAGCGCAAAGGCGGGATCATGAGCGTCCGCGTGAAGGCAACCGCTAAGTACATGCGTGGGTCTACTCGCCGTGCGCAGCTTGTCGTGCGCGCGATCAAGGGGAAGCCCGTCTCCACAGCTGCCTCAATCCTGCGCTTCTTGCCACACGCATCTGCCCGGGATGTCGCCTCAGTACTCAAGAGCGCAACGGCAAACGCGGAGAATAACCACGGGATGGCCGTTGAGCGCCTCTGGGTCGTTGATGCCAGCGCCGATGAGGGACCAACCTTGAAGCGATTCCGTCCGCGCGCGCAGGGCCGTGCGTTCGCGATTCATAAGCCAATGACACATATCACGGTCGTCGTGAGCGAGAAGGAGGGCTGATCATGGGCCAGAAGGTTCACCCCATCGGCTTCCGCCTTGGAGTCAC
>JBJSXZ010000025.1:0-14594 GCA_046086645.1 Candidatus Limnocylindrus sp. | reverse complement strand
CCCAGGCGTAGCTCGCGATGTCGCCGGTCGAGTTCGCGCCGATGAAGTGGATCGTCAACGGGGCATCGCCGGTGAGGCTGTCCGCCCCGTCGATCTCGCAGACCGCTCCGGCCGGGGTGGGGGTCGGCGTCGGGGTGGGGCTCGGGGCTTCTGTGGTTTGGAAGGTTGCCTGAATATAGGTGGATCCAAGCATCGTGACGGTGCAGGTATTGGTGACACAGCCAGAAAGTGCAGCCACATCAGCCTCGATCAACGAGTTCGAGCTCTGGACAATACCGAGTGCGAAGTCGGCAAAGGTCGGCACCGTGCCGACCGGAGTAATGTCCTCCCAGCCAACAAACTCCGAACCAGGTTCCGCCGTCGCAGTAAGAGTGACCATTTCATTCAGGTCGTACTCCACACCGCACACTTCTGAGTTGATTCCGTGGCCACATGCCACTGATTCCGCATTCCAGTTTGTTGTGCTCGAAACCGACCCTTGACCCCCTGTGAGGCTAACAATTGTTACATCGAGGGGCAGCACCGCGACAAACGAGGCAACGAGGCTTCGCGCCTCGCTCATCGTGACGGAGCACGAATTTCCCGTCTCGCAACCTGGGAATGCAGATCCGCCCGTCGTCTTCCAGCCCGTGAAGCGCGAGTTCGCGCCAGGGCTTGAGGTGCGAGGTGCGGCGGTCAAGGTGACCTCGGTCCCCTCGTCGAAATCCTTTTGTTTGGTATCGCCGCAGGCAATGTTGCACGCAAGGTCTGGGTCGGCCGAACTCGCAACGCTCGCCGTTACCGAACCAGCTCCGCTCCCCGATTTCTCAACCGAAAGCTGCTTGATCGCAACAAACTCGGCAACGACATCTTTTGCAGAACTCATTGTCACTGAGCAGTTGCCCACCCCCGGACACTCAGTAGCACTTCCGTTCACGCTCCAACCCTTGAATCGGTAGCCTGGGTCCGGACTCGCTGAAAGCGTGACAGAAGCGTTGTGATCAACGTCCTTGCACGTCTTCCCGACCACCACGCACGACGTTGTGTTGTCGGCGGAGATTGAGATCGAGTGCACGCCACCAGGGGCAGAGATCGACGCCGTGAGCCTGCGCTTGTTGCTGACGGCTGGGCCGACGTTAAACGACTGGGTGACATTCGAAGCAGGAAGATAGTTTCCGTTCCCTGGTTGGCTCGCCGTGATGGTGCAGGTCCCCTCGCCCCGAATGGTGACCGTCGACCCACTGACGGTGCACACGGCTGGAGTGCTCGATGAGTAGGTAATCTCCAGCTCTGAATCCGCAGTTGCCGTCAAATCGAAATTTGGATCACCGTCGTTCTTGTCGGCAAGCGGATCAAATGTGATCACCTGGCTCGCCTTCGCAACGGTGATCGTGACCTGGTCGGTGGCGTCGAGATAGTTGGCGTCGGCGGCCTTCGTCGCTTGCACGACACAGGGATTCGTGTAGCCCGTGATCGTCGCGGTTGTTCCGGTGACGGTGCAGTCGCCGGAGATCTTCACGTAGGTGACGCTGCCCGTGCCCAGGCTGCCCGCGGCAATGCTCAGGGCAACCGAGGTGGAGTCGCCGTAGGTGACACTCGTGCCGTCGAGGGTGTTCGTCAACGCGGTGATGGTGCGGCTCGCGCGACTCGTGAAATCGACCGTAGCGTTGTCGCTGATCGTGTAGCCGTCGATCGTACCCGTAATCGTAGCGGTCTCTACCGTGGTCGACGAGGTAAGCGTTGCCGTGTACACGCCGTTGCTGCACTCCACCGCACTGAGCGTGCCAGCGGTTGTGGCGAGTGTCACCGGTGCGGTGCACGTGGTGATGTTGTTGTTGTTGACGTCTTTGGACTGCACCGTGATCGTGGAGGTGGTAATTCCGTTAGCTAGAATTGAGGTGGGCGAGGCGGTGATCTGCGTTGTCAGGCCAGAGGCAATGCCTGTTGTTGGCGCCGCAACGCGGTACGAATTCAATGCGTCCAGCAGGCCGTTCGTCGCAGCGTTGCCAGTGATCACATTACCCTTTGAGCCCGTTGCCGTATCGACGTAGGTTCTTGTGCTGCCAACCACCTGCAAGAGATAGGTCCGTTCGTACCCCGATCGCGTGACGAAGGTTGTCCCGTCTTCCGAGAATCCAGCCGCTACCGTGAGCCCAATGCCATGCAGCGTGCTCCCTTGGGTATCCCTCCAATTGACGGCCGCAGCAAAGGAAACCCTTCGCTTATCGGTGAATTCCATGGTCACATTCACCGAATAGTCGTTTCCCTGGCTTCCGCCGCTTCCGCCGAATGCGCCGTTGTCGGTTGATTGCGAGATAAGTACCGAGTTGATCCCAAGGGTCGTGAACGTTTTCAGCGACTCAGGCTGGTGGGCGTTGTTGCTGTACTCTCCGACAACGCCCCTGGTAAAGCCCGCATACACCGTCGTGTTCGCGGCAAGCGCGATACCAGCGAGTGAAAGCAGCGAGGCGAGCAGCAGGTTGATCGTGACGAAGTATGAGAGAGCCTTCTGCACCGCAACGGATCTTGGCGAGGCGTTCGTCATGCTGCTATGCCGAACCAGCATGCATGTTGACGCAATATACGACGGATGCAGCAGCTAGGGGCGTGATAGATACGGCTCCGCACACCTGCCGTGACAACCATTCAATGTGCCGACATCGATCGTTCTTGAACATAAGGCCTTTCGCCCGCCGCGAGTGCGACCCTGCGCTGAAGCGATGGTAAAAAAGTGTACCGCGCGCGATATACAGTGTCCAAGAAGGTGCGAACGGGGGGTTATTTCGTGCGTGAATCCCGTGGAAGCGCGAGGCTAGCAACCAGGCCAAAGCAGACGAAGACAAACGCCACGACGCCCGCGCCGCGCGCCGCGTCGGCAAAGGCGGTCGAGAGTGCGACCGTGACTTTTTCGCCGAGGCCGGGTACCACGGCCAGCATTGGATCGTTTGCGATCGTGGGAAGTGCCTGACCCGCAGACGCTTTCATTGCCGCAACGATGCCGTCAATCACACCAGCAGGTGCCGCCTGCAACTCTGGCAATGCCTCGAGTGCGCCACGCGACTGCTCGCCGATCAACGTGAAGAGCGTCGTGCCGATGATGGCGATGCCGAGTGCCGAACCGATCTGTCGCGTGGTGGAGTTGGTGCCCGACGCGATGCCTGCGCGCGGAATGTCGACGTCAGCAAGCGTGACGTTGGCAAGCTGCGCGGTTGCGAAACCGACGCCGATGCCGTACACGAGGAACGGCACGAGCAGCTGCAGACCGGTGGAGGTTGGGGAGATCAGCAGACCGATCGCGCCGATGCCGAGTGCTTCGAGTGCCATGCCGAGGGTAACGACGCGACGGGCTCCGTATCGCTTGGTAAGCGATGGCGCCATTGGTGCGGCGATGAATGACCCGAGTGCGAGCGGCACGAAGCAGAGTCCGGTTTCGAAGGCGCTGTACTGCTGCACGGCGGCGAGGAAGAGTGGGATCGCAAAGAGGATGCCGAACTCTCCGAGCGAGACGATCGTGCCAGCGATGTTCCCGTAGCGGAAGGTCGGGATGCTGAAGAGCGTGAAGTCAATGAGCACCGCCTTCTTCGCGCGCAGGCGTGAGCGTTCGTATAGCGCAAACGCGACCAGTGAGAGTGCACCGATTACCATCGCAACCGGCACAACCGAAACCTCTGCAAGCGGCCACCATGCCCACGCGGCGTCAGCGAGGAATCCTTCTGACGGGCCCCACCAGCCGTAGGTGTATCCCTCGATCAAGCCGAACACGATTCCGGAGAGCCCGAGGGTAATGAGCGCCACGCCAACGATGTCGAAGCCCTTGTTCGCGCGCTCAGTGCGCGTCTCTGCAACGGTGAGCAGCGTGCCGACAACGGCGACGACGGCAATGGGGAGATTCACGCCGAACGCCCATCGCCACGATGCGTTGGTGGTGAGCCAGCCGCCGATCACTGGGCCGAGTGCCGCCATGCCGCCGATGACCGAACCATAGATTGCAAATGCGATCGCACGATCTTTTCCGCGGAATGTCGCGTTGACGATGCTCTGCGTCGACGGCGCCATCGCTGCACCACCGAGGCCCTGCAAGAGTCGCGCGCCGATGAGGAGTTCGCCCGACGGCGCAAGTGCCGCCAGTACCGACGCAGCGGCGAAGACCGAGGTGCCAGCCATGTAGAGGCGACGCTGGCCGATGATGTCGCCAATGCGGCTGAGCGTAATGAGTGCCGCGGCGAAGACAAGCGCGTAGCTGCTATTCACCCACTCTGCGGCACTCGGCGTGATCTTCAAGTCGGTGATGATGCGTGGCACGGCGACGTTGACGATCGAGGTGTCGACGATGATCATCGCAAGGCCGAGCGCGAGGCAGGCGAGACCGATCCAGCGCGTACGTGCAGAAGTCATCTGCGCATATTAGACAAGCAGCGTGAGGGCTGCAGGGCGCACGCCAAATCGTGCGGGAAGCGCGCCGATGATCTCGCCGTCGGCCTCGATTTCGATCGCACGCGCGCCCGTATGAACGGGCGCGGCGAGCAGCTCGCGACCCTGTGCGGCGCGAACCTTGGGGTGCGTGTAGTGGGTGCCGCGGTAGAGGCGCGGCAGGCTCACCACGAAATCGGTGCGCGCAAGATTGCCGAAGCGAACGATTTCGAGTTGCGCATCATCGATGCGAGCGGTGGGCGCAACGTGCATGCCGCCACCGAACCAGCCGCCATTGGCGATCACCATCGCGGCAACAGGGCCACGCTCTGCATCGCGATCATCGATGCGCGATTCAACGATGTCGGGGGCGAACGCAACTCCGGCGCGCACGGTCGCAAGGCCGAACGCAAGGGCCCCGGCGCGACGCTTCAGTTGCGGATACTCCTCGAGCGCGTGGGCAATCTGCGCGCTCACGCCGAACGAGGCGACATTCAAGAACAGCCGCTCCTGCATGGTGGGAAACGTCACCACGCCAACATCCACCGTGCGAACGGTTGCACCGTGTACGAGCGCCTGTGCAGCTGCGATCGGATTGCGTGGCGCTCCCGTGCTACGCGCAAAGTCGCGGCCAGTGCCAGCGGGGATCAGTGCAAGATGGGCTGGTGCGATCGATCCATTGTCGCGACGCAGTCCGTTGAGCGCCTGACTCGCCGTGCCATCGCCGCCGAGCACGGCGATACGCCCCACGCCTCGCGCAACCGCTTCACGCACGATCCGTTCTGCCGGGCGCACCTCACCCGCGCGCGTCACTGCAATCTCGAAGTCGCCCCATGGTCGCAATGCCTCGAGCACGTGGTCGAGTGAGCGCGCAGCACGGCCACCGCCTGCAGCAGGATTGACGACAAGTAGGGTGCGTGCCTCCATTTGGCTATCGCGCGACGAGGAAGCCGCGGCCAATCGGATCGTTCGCATCGAGCACGAAGCGCGCGCTCCCTGTCATGTGGGCGCTGCCGCGCACTTCGGGGATGACGGCCGTGCGGCCGGCCCACTCCTCGACGCGCGCGACACGACCAATAAAGAGCGAGTTGCGACCCAGGATCGACTCGATCGCGACCTCCTCGCCTTGTGCCACGAGGGAGCGCGCGTGGAGGACGGCGAGTCGTGCAGAGACCCCCGAGCCAGTGGGCGAGCGATCGACCTCACCCTCGGCGAAGACGCAGAGGTTGCGGGAGTGGTGCGCCGGATCTTCGGGAGAGCCCGCGATGATTGCCCCATATAAGAAGGAGAGATCGTCTTCGAGCGGATGCGCCACGCCGAGCGCGGCGGCGAGTGGGCCGCCGCGGCGAAGTGCGGCACGCCCCGCATCGGCAATGGCACGCCCAGCAGCGGTGAGTGCGGCGGCGTTCTCCGCCGTCATTTCGAGCCCGAGGGCTGCAGCGTCGATGAGCGCATAGAAGGCGCCGCCATAGCCAACGTCGATGGTGAGTCGGCCGTAGCCCGGCACCTCGAGCTGTACGTCGAGTGCGGCGGCAAACGAGGGGACGTTCTCGAAGCGCACCTCGTGCACCCGAGGGGTGCGCCCCGCAGCACGCGCAGCAGCGAGCTCGTCGGCGTGCACGAGTGCGGTGGCGCGCACAAGCCCGCACGGTGCGTCGATCCCGATCGGCGTCTCGGTGCCAACTGCAGCGATCGCACCACTCTCTATGAGGGCTGTTGCCAGCGCGATCGTGCCGTGGCCGCACATCGTGGAGTAGCCCTCGTTGTGCATGAAGAGGACGCCGACCTGCGCCTCGGCATGATCGGGCGGCACGAGGATGCCGCCGTACATGTCGGCGTGCCCACGCGGCTCCCACATAAAGAGCTTGCGCAGGTGGTCGTGCTGCTGCAGCGCCGATCGGCGCCGCTCGAGGATGCTCGTGCCCGCAAGTTCGGGATAGCCTGAGATCACGATGCGGAACGGTTCGCCACCGGTGTGATAGTCGAGTACCTCGATCGCGTCTCCCTGCGCTGCGCGCGGAGCGTTCGGATCAAGGCGAAGTGGCGGCTTCATTGCGCCAGCAGCGTACCAATGCTGTGCGCCTCTGCACGGTCGAGGAGCAGATCTGCGAGCGCGATATCGCAGGCCGCGATACCAAGATGGTTGATGAGCGTCGTCGTGCCTGCGGCACGCTCAGTCGGCGCGCCGCCAAGTTGCAGTGCAGCCGCGGGCCAACTGCCGAGCTTTCCCGCGTTGCGTGTGGCGTCGAACTGCGCCGCACTGTCGGTGACGACCAACATCGGCCCGCGCGCATCGAGTGTCGCAACGAGTTCGCCGGTGATGCTGGTGGCGTAATCGATCACGAGAAGCGTTGCACCAGGCTCGATCGATGCACTGCTGATCTCGCGTGGTGCGGTGCCAAACGCGGCGGCGGTGATGATCACGTCGGCGCCGTGCATCGCTGCGTCGGCTGATGGTGCAACCACATCACCATCACGAAGCGGCAACTCGCTCGCCAGACGGCGCGAATAGAATGCCACCTGCATCGATGGATACAATGCCGCGAGCATCGCACGGTGCGTCACCGCCTGCGTGCCACCACCAATGATCGTGCCGCGCGAGGAACCACCCGCAGTTGCTGTGGCCGTCATGGGCGGATAGGCGCGAAGTGCGGCACCAGAGACGGCCGCTGTGCGCGCTGCGGTAAGGGCCGCAGCCGCGACGATACCTCGCACGCCACCCGCAGCAGCACGCTCGACGACGACAATGCCGCCGATACCTGCAGCGCCGCCGCCGCTGATCCACTTGGCGCCGGCCACTCGCCCCTGTGCACGATCGATTGCAGCGGGCATCACATGCGCAAACGTTGCATCGGAACCAAGGTCGAGCGGCATCTTCGGAGGCTGGTGCGCCGTACCGCGAGCAACGGAGCGAAGCGCGTCTTCGATCAGGTCGATCTGTTCGGCAACGGGCGGAAGGAGAGCCGTGACGTCGTGTTCGGAGAGGTAGCGCAGCGAACCGAACCGGCTCGCCGGGTCAGACATTGAAGCGAAATTCCACTACGTCACCGTCGCGCATGATGTACTCCTTCCCCTCCATGCGCACCTTGCCTGCAGCCTTCGCATCGTTCATCGACCCTGCGGCAATCAGGTCATCGAACGAGACGATCTCGGCTTTGATGAAGCCGCGTTGGAAGTCGGTGTGGATCACCCCCGCTGCTTGCGGTGCGGTCCATCCCTTGCGGATCGTCCATGCGCGCGCCTCCTTTGGCCCGGCGGTGAGATAGGTCTGCAGGCCGAGCGCGTTGAAGCCGATGCGTGCCAGCTGGTCGAGGCCCGACTCCGTCTGGCCCATGGAGGCGAGCAGCTCCTTCGCTTCGGCCTCCGATAGGTCGACGAGCTCGCTCTCGATCTTCGCGTCGAGGAAGATCGCCTCGGCGGGCGCAACGAGCGCGGCAAGCGCGCCGCGCTTCGCCGGATTCGACAGGATCGCTTCGTCAACGTTGAACACGTAAAGGATCGGCTTCGCGGTCAAGAGGCCGAGCTCTTTGATGAGCGCAAGTTGGAGACCGGTCGACGAGAGCGGCTCGCCGCGATTGAGTGCGGCCATGGCGGCATCGACCACGTCGAGCACCTCGGGGTCGATCTTCTTCCCCTTCACCTCTTTCTCGTAGCGTGCGCGCGACTTCTCGAGCGTCTCGAGGTCGGCGAAGATCAACTCGGTATTGATGGTGCCGATATCGCTCTTCGCATCGACCTTGCCGTCGACGTGGATGATGTCTTCATCGGCGAAGCCGCGCACCACCTGGGCGATCGCATCTGCCTCGCGAATGTGCGAAAGGAACTTGTTGCCGAGACCCTCGCCAGTCGACGCGCCCTTCACGATCCCGGCGATGTCGACGAACGAGACAGGCGCTGGCAGGATCTTCTCCGAGCCGAACATCTTCGCCAGCGACACCAGGCGCGCGTCGGGCAGGCTCACGACGCCGATGTTCGGTTCGATCGTGGCAAACGGATAGTTCGCTGCGAGCACGTTGTTGCGTGTGAGCGCGTTGAAGAGCGTGGACTTGCCCACGTTCGGGAGACCGACGATGCCGATGGTGAGTGCCATAGGGGCGAGTGTATCCCGCTGCTCTTCGGCGAGGCCGTCAGCGCGATGGGTGCTGCCGTGCAAGGAGCTCTTCGACGTCTGCCTGGTTCGGGAGCCCGCGCCGCCGAGGGGTGCCGCGCACCTTGAGTGCGGCGACAGCGTTTCCCCACCGAAGCGCATCGTGGAGCGAACGACCTCCCGTGAGCGCGGCGATGAAGCCGCCGTTGAACGCGTCGCCAGCGCCAACCAGGCTCTGCACCTGCACAGTGATCCCGGGTGCGGTCGAATGCGCGCCAGACGCATCGAGCGCCTCTGCGCCCGCAGCGCCGAGGCGAGCGACGACCGTGCGCCGCCCATCGCTGATCGCTTGCAGCGCGCCATGGATATCGGCTGCGGCTGCGAGCGGCATCAGCTCTTCGACCCCTCCCCCGAGCACGTAATCCGCCAGGTTGACCGCTGCACGCACCGCCTCGAGCTTTGCGCCAGCCAACCCCCAGTTTTCGATCCGCAGATTCAGGTCGAGCGAAACGGGAACGCCAGCACTGCGTGCGATCTGCATCGCGGCGAGCATCGTGGAACGAACCGGCTCCCACTGCAGGCACATGCCGGAAACATGCAACCAGGCCGCGCTGCGCAACTGCCTCTCGTCGAGATGCGCCACGGTCAGGTTGCTCAGTGCGCCGCCAGTCGACGGCCACACGTAGAGCAGCCGCTCGCCATTCGGGTCGATGAGGGCAATCACTTGCGCCGTATGCTCCTGGAGCAGGATCACACCCTGCGTGTTCACGCCGAGTTCGTGTAGCTCGCGCGCGAGGAAGCTCCCGTACGCATCGTCGCCAACAGCACCGACAAATGCAACGGAGGTGCCGAGCGCTCCGAGAGAAGAGGCGGTGTTACCAGCCGTGCCACCGCTGGTAACAACTGGTTCGGTTTTTGGATGAACAACCCCGTTCGCGTCAACTCCCGGCAGTGCAATCGTGAGATCAACATTGAGATCCCCGAGTACGACGATGCTCATGACGTCTGCTGCTCGCGCGCCGCCGCCCGCGCCGCGTTGACGAATGCACGGACGCGACTGAGATCTTTCTCAATGCGACCGTCTGGAGTGCGTTGATTCGTGTGCGTGAATGAGTCAACGCCCCACGGGCGTACCGTATGGATTGCTTCGGCAACGTTCTCGGGCGAGAGTCCGCCCGCAAGGATCACCGGCACGGAGACCCGCTCGACGATGGCACGACTGATCGTCCAATCGTGCGTCGCACCACTTGCACCGACTCCTGGAATCGATGGAGCCTGCGTGTCAAGGATCAGGTAATCGGCGACCGCAGCGTACGCAATCGCCTCGGCGACACTCTCGGATCCAACGACGGAGACCGCCTGCATGATCGGCAGGTTCGGCGGAAGTTCCCTGCGCAGGTCGCGCAGGATCTCAGGAGTGATCTCATGTGCGAGCGGGCAGAGATGCAAGATGTCGGGCTGCACTGCTTCCACCATCGCGCGGAGTTCTGCTGCATTCGTGTGGATCGAAAGGGCAACGCAGCGTGCCCGCCCGCCGACAGCAACGACGATGTCGCGCATCGTCGCGAGTGGAATCTCTCCAGGCAGCCCTTGCGGCGGCACGAGGCCGAGGTGATCCGCGCCAGCCTCGACGCACGCGAGCGCCTCGTCGACGGTGCGGATGGAATAGAACTGCGTGATCACCTGCGCGGCTTCGCGGCAGGCATCGCTATTTCGGCTTGAGGACCAACGAGACACTGTTGATGCACCAGCGCTGGTCCGTTGGCACGTCGTAGCCCTCGCCCTCAAATACGTGCCCGAGATGCGAACCGCATGCAGCGCAGCGCACCTCGGTGCGAATGCGTGGCGAAAGCGAGCGATCCTCGATCAACTCCACTGCGTCACCCGATTTCGGCTGATAGAAGCTCGGCCACCCGCAGCCCGAGTGGAACTTCGCCTCGCTCGTAAAGAGCTCTGCATCGCACGCCTTGCACGTGTACACGCCAACTGTCTCGGTGTCGGTGTATTCACCAACGAACGGCGCCTCGGTGGCAGCTCGGCGCAGCACCTCAAAGGCGAGCTGACCTACGCGCGCACGCAGTGCATCCTCATCGATCTGCACGCGATGACTCCCGCCGATTGGCGAGTCGGGCCACTCATGCGACGGGAATGGCACGCCCGTCTGGCTGTGGCAGTCGTACCCCTTCGGGTTCTTCTCGAGGTAGCGCTGGTGATATTCCTCGGCCTTCCAGAACGTCATGCCGTCGGCGGAGAGCATCTCGGTGACGATCGGTCCGTGCCCGGCCGCGGCGAGCGCGGCACCGTAGAGCTTTGCCGACGACTCGATCGCCTCGCGCTGCGAATCAGTTGTCCAGTAGACCGCACTCCGGTACTGCGAGCCGACATCGCCACCCTGGCGATCCAGCGAGGTTGGATCGTGCATCGTCCAGAACTCCTCGAGCAGTCGTCGATACGAGATGCGTTCGGTGTCGTACTCGACCTGCACCATCTCGGCATGCCCCGTGCTGCCCGTGCACACCTGCTCATAGGTTGGAGCAGCGGCGTGACCGCCCATATAACCGACGGCAGTAGCAACGACTCCAGGCAACTGCCAGAAGCGTCGCTCAGCCCCCCAGAAGCAGCCTGTTGCGAAGTAGGCGGTTTCAATCATGCTCCGAGTCTAGCCGTGCTCCAAGCACACACCGTCGATGTACACCACCCCGAGGTGTTCGGGGTTCCCCACTCGGAGCAGGTGCCGATCGCCCCCGCCAGCCGCCCCTCCTGATAGGCAGCGCGGCAGCAGGGGGCTTTTCCACCGTCTCGGCCCGCGCAATAAGCCCCAGTGCGTGCCGTCTGCCAGCGGACCGACATCCCCCACATGCATGGCCAACTCAACTCGCCCTCGCACCACGAGCACCGGGAGGGAAGGGGCTAGGTTCCACCGCGGCTGCCATACCTGAGTTACCACGAACGTATCAGCGGCCGCCCCCCAGGGGGTTAGCCGGGGCCGTTAAAACGAACGGGCGTCAGATACCCGTCATGGGTACAGCTACGATGCCGACATGTATCTGTATCAAGGCGCCATCAAGGAGTTCATCCGCGACGCCCAACTCAACCGGCTTGCGGAGAAGATTGATGCAGCGTTTGCCTACGAGAAGGGCTATCACGCCAACAAGAGCGAACGGAATTCCTGGCGAAACTCTCTCCAGCAGATGTCAAACGTTTTTACTCTGGCGGAGCTTGGTCCGCAGGGTGTTCTCGTGGAGCTCCAACTTCCGCTCACCTCAAAACGGCTCGATGTCATGGTTGCAGGAAAGCGCAGCGCCGCAACTGAAACAGGGCAGGTAGAAAATGCAATCATCATCGAACTGAAGCAATGGAGCCATGTCGAAGAAAGCTCGATGACTGAGCATGTGGCCGTCTCGTTTGCAGGCGGCCACCCGAAAGACACACTCCATCCGAGCGCCCAGGTCCATCGATACGAACAGTTCCTCCGCGATATGAGTGAAATCTTTGCGCTAGGCGAGGTCGGCTTGAGCTCCCTGGCATTCCTGCACAACCTCAATCGATCATCGACTGGCGCGGCCCCGCTCTATGCCCCACAGTTCACCCAGCTCCTTGGCTCTTCGCCGATTTACGCGCAAGACCAGATTGAAGAACTCGCCAGCCACCTTGCCGAGCACGTTGGCGCCGGCGACAGCACTGAATTAATTCAGAGAATCTCCTCTTCTGAGTATCGGCCGAGCAAGAAGCTCCTCGACCACGTAGCCTCTGTGATCTCAAACGAAAAGGCTTTCGTGTTGCTCGACGAACAGGTCACGGCATATATGGCGGTTCACGATGAATTGCAGCGTGCAAGCAGAAAGAGCAAGGCGTCCACGTTCATCATCAACGGCGGCCCAGGGACCGGGAAAAGCCTCATTGCATTGCAACTGCTTGCAAGCGCCGCTGCCGAGGGTAAGACGGTCGCTCACGCCACTGGCTCTCGTGCGTTCACCGAAGGGCTCCGCAAACGAGTCGGGCCGCGGGCAGGTGCACTCATGAAGTATTTCAATTCGTTCATGAGGAAGAGCGAACGGTTTGACCTACTCGTTGCTGACGAAGCGCACCGCATCCGCGAAACCAGCGCAAACCAGTGGACAAAGAAGGAAGATCGCGGCGGTTCGCAAATCGAGGAGCTGCTTGACGCCGCCAAGATCGCAGCATTCTTCATTGACGACCGGCAGGTCGTGCGTCCGGGTGAGGTCGGAAGTGCGGCGTTGATTCGAGAAGCAAGTGCCAAGAGAGGTCAACAGGTGTACGAATACGACCTTTCGGCCCAGTTCCGTTGCGGAGGTTCGGATATGTATGTGCGCTGGGTGGATCGGCTGCTCGGCATCAAAGACGATGGTGATGAACTGCTTGACGTCGAGCAGGCAGGATTCGACTTTGCAATCGTGGCATCCCCAACCGTGCTCGAGCGGCAGGTCCGAAACGCGCTGAAGGAGGGGCAGAACTCCCGACTAGTGGCCGGTTTCTGCTGGCCGTGGAGCGATCCTCTCGGCGATGGCACGCTTGTGAACGACGTGGTTGTCGGCGGGTGGCAACGACCGTGGAACGCGAAACCGACTGCTGGTCGCTTGGCACCGGGAATTCCGAGCTCGAATGCCTGGGCGATCGACCCCGAGGGGGTCCATCAGGTTGGCTGTGTCTACACCGCGCAGGGCTTCGAATTCGATCGCGTCGGCGTCATTTGGGGCGACGATTTGGTTTGGCGCGCCGGCAAAGGGTGGGTTGCACAGGCGCAGCATTCATACGACTCCGTCGTGAAGCGTGCAGACAAGAAGGATCCTGAGTTCTATCGGAAGCTCATCGCCCAGACCTATCGGGTGCTTCTAACGAGAGGGATGAATGGATGCGCCGTATCGTTTACCGACAGCGAAACAGCTGAGTACGTGTCTTCGCGTATCAAGCGAATGTAGTCATGCCGCTAAGAAGCAGCAGCCAGGGTCAGCCTTGATCCTCATCGACTTCAGTAGAGGCTCCTACTGGTTCAACTGATGGCTTGGCGGCGACTATTCCGCGTGATAGCAGGCGCGACGGCACCAGGTGCTCTCCCGCTGCACCGATGACGGCGTGGTCACGTGCCAAAGCAGCCACCTCGGCTCTGAGCATACGCATCGTCATAAGGGCCCTTTGCGGGCGAATCTCATCGTGGTGAATCGGCCATGAGTCGCACGCCTGCATATCCGGTCGCTGCGGCGAGGACGGCGAAGCAGATCGCCCATGGAGTGAGGTCGCCATCGCGAGTCGTGCCAGGGAGCGCCGCGGTCGGCTCTTCCAGGTAGCCGAACTCCTGGCCATACACTGAACCGTCGTCGCCATAAGGGAAGAAGAGGCGATTGCCGGCGGCCTGCAGCATGGTGTCGCGACAGGCGTTGCACACCCAACCGCCTGGCGAGTAGAGGCCAGCCTCGGGCGCGGGAATCTCCTCCTCTTCGAGCGTCTCCACGTTGATGCGATGGATCTGCACGTGATCACCATCGGTCGACGCGAAGTAATAGACGAAGTCGCCGAGCACGCGCCCCCAGTGTCGGTTGTAGAACGGGTTTCCGCCCGTTGCGCCGACGTTGATGTCGGCAGCCTGACGCACGGTGGAGCCGTCGTAGTACCAGAGCTCGGCGCCCGTCGATCCGTCGTTAGCCTCGAAGAAGAGGTAGTCGCCGCCCTCGATAAAGCCGATCGGGCTAGAGCCGTCGGCATCATCGGTGTTGATGTTGTGCAGGCTTGGGGACGAGACCCCGTCCGTGATGTAGAGCTCCTTGCCGTGGGTGCCGTCATTCGCGGCGAAGAAGAGATGCCCGTCGAACACGTAAAAGTTTTCAGGCCCAGACGAACTCGAGGCGTTGATATCGGCAAACAGCTCGGTGTTCTCCGCGGTGCCGTCAGTGCGCCAGAGCTCGACGCCACCGGTATCACCCTCCGCCGCGAAGTAGAGCCAGCCGTCGAACTCGGTGAAGTCGCGCGGGTTTGACGAGACACTGGTATTGATGTCGGTCAGCATCTCAGCACCTGTGCCGCTGGTGCGCCAGAGTTCATAACCGTCCACGCCGTCGTTTGCCGAGAAGTAGAGCATGCCGTCGAACGGCGTAAGTTGGAA
>JBJSXZ010000024.1:0-3647 GCA_046086645.1 Candidatus Limnocylindrus sp. | reverse complement strand
GCCGACGAGATGCACAGCCGCGTGCAGGCCGCTGCCGGCATCAGCGCCAGCGACCCACGCTGGACCTCCATCCATCAGTGTCCATGGCCAACTGTCGACACGAACCTCCTCGCAGAAAGCACGCGCGAGGTCCCCGTCCAGGTCAACGGCAAGCTGCGCGACAAGCTCACGGTGAGCGCCGCTGCCACCGAGGCCGAGATCGAAGCACTCGCCCTCGCCTCACCAAAGGTGCAGATCGCCCTCGAGGGGCGCACGCCGAAGAAGGTGATCCACGCTGGCGGACGCCTCGTCAACATCGTCGGCTAACTCCGCGAATGGCCATTACACCAGTACGACCCCGAAGGGGCCGTTCTGTACGATGTTGAAGACCGCGGTGATGCTGGATTAGTTCTGGGCGGCAAGCAGGGCAAGGAGCTGCGCCATGTCGATGGTCGCCGTCATCACTGTCCCGTCTGCACCAGGGGTGAGCTCAATCCCATCGAGCGGGAGGTTCTCAAGGCCCTCTACGCCCTGGAACGTTCCGCCATTCAGCGCTTCTTTCAGCAGCTTGGCAATATCATTTGGGACGGTTGCCGTCAGTTCTGCCGTCTTCTCGGTGCCAACAACGGTGACGTCGGTGAGTCCCGCGAGCGCATCGGCAGTCACAGAGAAGTGCGTGCCTTCCGGGAGAGTGAAGCTCCCGGACTGGGCGCCCTCCATGATGCTGTTCACATCGTCGACGCCGATGCCGCCAAATTCAACAACGAGGTTGGTTGCATCGAGTCCGCTTCCGGCCATCGATGCAGGGAGTGTTGGCAGGGTGATCTTTGCACCGTCAGCGTGCACTTCTACGATGGCACCTTCGAGGCCAGCGGCTTGGACCTGCTCGGTCACAAGGTTGTTGATCGCTGGATTGATGACGGCCACCCAGGCGCCGACCAGAACGGCGACGACGACGCCAAGCGCGATCAAAAACCTGCGCTTCTTGCTCATCTTCTTCGTGCCAGGTGTCGCCTGTACTGCATCGATACGCTTTGCCACGTGGCCTCCCTAACTCTGCCGAATCAGTGCCCTGATTTCCAGCCTGCACACTCTACGCGAAAGCCGATGCAAAAGGGTAGGCTACCGAGGGTGCGGCGGCTCGCCGCCTAGCGTGGGGGGTGTTCATCGTGGGTAAGGTCAAGATCGGTGCACTGATATGGCCGCAATACACCGAGTGGAAGTCGGTGCGTTCGATGGGTGTCACTGCCGACCGCGTTGGCTACGACACGCTCTGGACCTGGGACCACCTCTACCCGATCATCGGCAATCCGAATGGACCAATCTTCGAGGGCTGGTCGACCCTCGTTGCCTGGGCTGAAGCCACCGCACAGATCCGCATCGGGCTCATGGTCGGCGCGAACACCTTCCGCGTGCCGACACTCACCGCCAAGCTGGCGACCACCCTCGACCACATCTCGAATGGGCGCGCCATCCTCGGCATTGGCGGCGCCTGGTTCGCTGAGGAGCACGAACACTTTGGCCTGAACTTTGGCGATGGATTCCCTGAGCGGCTCCGTTGGCTCGGCGAGGCGCTCCCGATCATGCGCGGCATGCTCGACGGAACTGAGCCGACTGCAGCCGGCCCGCACTATGTGGCGAAGACGGTGCGGAATCTCCCCGCTCCTGTGCAGAAACACTTGCCGATCCTCATCGGAGGCGGCGGCGAGCAGGTCACGTTAAAGCTCGTCGCAAAGTATGGCGATGCCAACAACGTAAGTGGCACCCCAGAGCAGGTCGCGCACAAGGAAGAGGTGCTCCTCAAGCACTGCGAAACGATCGGTCGTGATCCGAAGACGATTGAGCGCACGGTTGGCATCGGCAACGTGGTGATTCGCAACGATGCAGCCGAAGCGATGCGCATCCATCAGGCGCAATTTGCAGCAAACGGGATCAGCCCTGCGTGGGATAAGCAGCCGGTCGGGAGCGTAGAACAGGTCATCGAGCACCTCGCGCCATACATCCAGCTCGGCTATCGCCACCTCATCGCTGGGTTCTCAACGCCACACGATGAAGAGTCGATGATTCGCTTTGCAGAAGAGGTGCGCCCTGCGCTCGAAAAGATCTAGAGCTACGGTGCCGCCGACGGGATCGGCAGGCCGCCGTCATAGTTCACGATCACAAGGAGCACGCGCGCCGTCTCAGTGTTGAGGATCGGCTGGATGTCTGCCGTCTGGAGTACCGAGCTTTCAAGGCTCGTGACGGCAATCACGCGTCCGATGGAGAGGCCACGCGGGAAGATCGAACGGATCGACGAACTGAGTTCAATCCCCGAAGTTGTGACTTCTGCACCAACAGGCACGTCCCACCCTGCAGCAACGTCTTGGAGCACAAGGGCGCTAGCCCCTCGCCCGTGAAGGATGCCGATCGCTCCGGTTGAAGCAACCTCTGCGGTCACGCTGAACTCCGGATCGGTGATGAGTCGCACCTCGGCACTGTTCTGGCTGACGGTGATCACTCGACCAACGAGGGTTCCTCCCGCGCCGATCACGACGTCACCTACGCCGACGCCAGCGGCTGCCCCGCCATCGATGACAACAACCCGTCGTGCGAGTGAGAAGTCACGCGCAAGCACCTGGACTGCCACTGTTTCAAACGCAGTACTGGCACGCAGATCGAGCACGGCCTGGAGTTCGGCAACCTCACGCTCGAGGCTCGTCACACGGGCCGCCTCGGCGGCGTAGCGGTCGCGATCAGCGGCGACCGTGGTGAGCTCTTCTGCAAGCCGCTGTGCGTCGGAGAAGCCTGCAGCCATGCTTGCAACCCCTTCGCCCACACCTGCAATAGGCTCACTCGCACTACGGGCAACACTACCGAGGAGCGCACGAAGTGCAACAACAGGGGCAAGATTCGCACCAAGAATCAACACCAGGGAGACGAGCGCGAGCACGAGAAACGTTCGGAGTCCCTTGGCTCTCGGGCGCTGGGCGCGGTCGCGCGGTAGCACGCTACCCCTAGCGGAGTGGTCGCTGGTACGTCTCGGGGACGAGGATCTTCTCGAGTTTATCTACCTCTTTCAAGATGATCCCCGTGCCACGTACAACGCAGGTGAGTGGATCGTCTGCAAGGCGCACAGGCATGTTCGTTTCTGCGGCGAGTCGCACCTCGAGGCCGAGGAGAAGTGCACCGCCACCTGCAAGCACGATGCCCTGGTCCATGATGTCGGCGACCAGTTCTGGCGGAGTCTCTTCGATCGTATCTCGCACAGCGTTGACGATCTCGATGATTGATGGCTCGAGTGCTTCTCGGATCTGGGCAGCACCAACCTCAACGGATCGCGGGAGTCCCGTCAGCAGGTCGCGGCCGCGCAAGGTGATCCGCTGCGCATCCCACTCACCAGAGTGCGCGGAGCCGATGGCGATCTTGATGTCTTCTGCCGTACGCTCGCCAAGGAGGAGGTTGTACTGGCGGCGCGCATAGGCCACGATGTTCTCGTCCATCTCATCACCGGCGATGCGAATGCTTCGCGCCGTGACAATGCCCCCGAGGCTCGTGACGGCGACCTCGGTCGTACCGCCACCGAT
The DNA here is from genome assembly GCA_046086645.1 of Candidatus Limnocylindrus sp. Classification (GTDB taxonomy): domain Bacteria; phylum Chloroflexota; class Limnocylindria; order Limnocylindrales; family Limnocylindraceae; genus Limnocylindrus. The sequence goes on along the minus strand of JBJSXZ010000024.1, from coordinate 105 downwards.
GTCGACGATCATGCTTCCGTTCGGCTCGCCAACTGCAAGTCCTGCGCCGATGGCGGCCGCCATCGGCTCTTCGACGAGGCGCACCCAACGGGCACCAGACTTGAT
>JBJSXZ010000023.1:0-4093 GCA_046086645.1 Candidatus Limnocylindrus sp. | reverse complement strand
ATCGTTTCGAAGACTGGCGCATGGTTTAACTTCGGTGACATACGCCTTGGTCAGGGTCGCGAGCAGGCGAAAGAGTTCCTGAAGGCAAACCCAGCCGTCTCTGCAGAGATTGACACGAAGATTCGTGCCGCCTCAACGATGATCGCGGTTCCGGTCGAGCCTGCATCGGAGAGCGTCTAGCCCGCGGCAGATGCGCCGCAGGAAGGACCTGGTAGCCCAGCGAGCGCGCAGGGCGCGTGCCGATGCACCAGACGTTCTCGAAGCCGCAGCTCGTTCACTGAGCGGGGCGCCTCGATCACGTATCGCCCTGACCGAGCGGCTGATCGTCGCGGGCTACCCCGAGGATCTCGTGCACTCGGCAATCAGCCGACTCGTTGAGCTTGGCCTTATTGACGACGAGCGCCTCGCCCAAGCGTTGATTGATTCGCGTGACCGTTCACGCCAGCGTGGCGATCGCGCGATCATGCAGGAACTGCGTCGTCGGGGGATACCCGACGAGATCACCACGCGCCTCATGGAGCAGCGCGCCAAGGGTCCCACCAACACCGAGCACGGAGCCGCAAAGGGCGATACGGTGACGCTCGGTGCAGAGGAGCGTGCGGCGCGTGCGGCTCTTTCACGCGTACGCCTGCGTGGCACTGACCCTCGTGCGGAAACACAGCGTGTTGCTCAGATGCTCGCGCGCCGGGGCTTTCCGCCTGCCCTCTGCTGGTCGCTCGCACGAGAACATGTAACAAACCACATTCGCGATGGATCAGGGGCAGGGGAGGCGTTTGACCAGGATAGCGGCACAGAGTAGCCTCTGGATCTTGGCGTCTGGCCAAGAACCTTGATCTTTTATCGCGTGCCGAGCCGCGAGGCCTGTTCGGCAGGGAGTTGTTATGCCAACAATGGATGGGCTTCTGCCCGTATTCGCCGCACTCGGCGGCATTGTCCTCGGGTTGCTGCTGCGCCAGGTTGTCGCCGCGGCCTCAATCCGAACTGCGATCTCGCGGGCGCAGGGAATTCTCGAGGAGGCGCGCCAGCAGCAGATCGGCATGATCATCGCAGCAAAAGGCGATATCGCCCGTCTCCGCGCTGAGGCAGATGAGGTGGCTCGAAACGAACGCGAAGCGCTCGCCGCAGAGTCAGAGCGCGTCCGACTTCGTGAAATTGCGCATGAAGAGCGCGAAACATTTTTCATGCAGCGCGAAGCCAGCATTGCGGAGCGCGAGCGTGCGTCATTTGAAGAGGCTGCCGTGCTTGCTGCTGCAAAGGCAAGTGTGACCAGCCGACTTGCAGAGGTGGCGGGGCTCGATCCGGAGGCGGCACGCGCTGAGGTACTTGCGCGGATCACCGGAGATGCAGAATCCGAGGCCGTGCGTCTCCAGGCGGCACTTGAGCGCCGCGCAGAAGAGTCGGCTGCCGACCGTGCACGCGACATGATCCTGACGGCGATGCAGCGCGTCGCTGCAGACCACAGTGCGGAGCATGCCGTTACGCACATCAAGCTACCGAGCGAAGAGATGAAGGGTCGACTCATCGGACGTGAGGGTCGAAACATCCGTGCGATTGAGCACGCAACCGGAGTGGAGCTTCTCGTCGATGAGACACCGATGCAGGTGACACTTTCGTCGTTCGATCCCGTTCGCCGCCAGGTCGCCCGAATCACCATTGAACGGCTCATGCAGGATGGACGCATCCATCCAGTTCGGATTGAAGAGATCGTGCAAAAGGTTCAGGGAGAGGTTGATCAGGCTGCGCTCAAGAACGGCGAGGGAGCCGCACTTGAGGTCGGCGTCACTGGCATTCCAACCGAGCTCCTTCGCATCCTCGGTCGCCTCGAGTGGCGTACATCGTACGGGCAGAACGTACTCCAGCACTCGGTTGAGACGGCCCAGGTCGCTGGTGCTATTGCCGGAGAACTAGGGATGGATATCCGCGCTGCAAAGGTAGGAGGCCTTCTTCATGACGTGGGCAAGGCGTTGAGCCACGAGATTGAAGGGACGCACGCTGCGATCGGCGCCGACCTCGCGCGACGCCACGGCATGCCAGAGGCGATCGTCAACGCGATTGCTGCCCACCACCAGGAGGTGGAGTGCACGGCACGCGAAGCACCGATCGTGCAGGTTGCAGACGCAATTAGCGCGGCACGGCCAGGCGCTCGAGGCGATCAGGCCGAATCCCATCTGCGCCGACTCGAGGATCTTCAGAACATCGCCATGTCGTTCGAAGGGGTCGAGAAGGTCTACGCGGTGCAGGCTGGACGGGAGGTGCGCATCCTAGTCCGACCAGAGCAGGTTGACGATGCAACTGCACGAACCATTGCACGCGATGTAGTGAAGCGCATTGAAGAGCAGCTCTCGTATCCTGGCCAGATTCGCGTGACCGTGATCCGTGAGAGTCGGGCGGTAGACTACGCCCGGTAGCAGCGAGATCCCGCTTCTCGTCATCGGCGGGCCCACGGGGGTCGGAAAGAGTGCCGCAGCGATCAACCTGGCGGAGAACCTTGATGCGCGCGGTATCCCATCGCTCATCGTATCGGCCGACTCTCGTCAGGTGTTTCGGGGTTTTGATATCGGTACGGATAAAGTCTCAGCCGCTATTCGCGCCAATCGTCGCCATGCAGGGATTGACATCGCCGACGCACGTGCACCGTTTACGCTCTACGACTGGCTAGAAGACGCGCGCAACGAGTTATCAGAAGCGCAGGGGATTGGCATTGTGGTTGGCGGCACAGGCCTCTATCAGCGGGCGCTACTCCGGGGCTTCTTACGTGGCGGTGCGCGTCCAGCCGATCCGGAGCTTCGCGCACGACTCGAAGGGGAGCTAGCATCAGGTGGGCGGGCGCCACTCGATGCGCAGCTTGAGGCGCTTCACCCCGCGGCCGCGCATGCAGTAGCGACGGCCAGCAGCAGAAGGCTCATCCGGACCCTTGAGATCACGATGCTTGGCGGAAATCCGATTGCTGACGAGGAGAGTCCTTGGTCGGCAGCGACGTGCTTCGTCCTGCTCGATGCCCCAGATCTCTTCGCCTATCGCACTGCACTCTACGCACGCATCGATCGCCAGTTTGCTGCAGGCCTTGTGGGCGAGGCGCAGAACCTTGCCGAATCACTCCCAGAGGAGACACCAGCACTGAGCGGTATCGGCTACGCAGAAGCGCTGGCATTAGCAGCCGGCACACTAGACGAGACCCAAGCGCGCACTACTGCTGCAACGCGAACCTGGGCGTATGCTCGTAGGCAGCGAACCTGGTATCGCAAAGAGACGCTCAACGCAACACTCGATCCAAATGATGCCGCAACACCAGCAGCACTCCTGAAGTTTGCGTTGGATCTTGCAGAGGCAGGACGATGAACCTCGAGGAAAAGCCAGTCAAGCCTCATGGGCGTCACATCATTAATCTGGCGCCGCCGCAAGAGCGTGCGTTTCTTATCGGCGTTGAAGGTCAGGAGAATCACGGCTGGCCGGCGCAAGACTCCCTTGAGGAACTCGCGAGTCTGGCGCGCACGGCAGGCGCAGAAGTTGTAGGCGCAGAGTGGCAGCATCGGCGGCACCCGGATCCCGATACCTACATCGGTGCGGGCAAGGCGAGGGAGCTCCTTGGGGCAAAGCTTGAAACCGGTTTCACGCTGTTGATCGCTGACGACGAGCTATCGCCAACGCAACAGCGCGGGCTCGAGGAGGTGCTCAATGTCAAGGTCATCGATCGCAGTCGGTTGATCCTAGACATCTTCGCGCTCCATGCCCGAACGCACGAAGGACGTCTGCAAGTTGAGCTTGCCCAGCTTGAGTACCAGTTGCCGCGACTGACGCGCCTCTGGACACATCTTTCACGAACTGGTGGCGGTATAGGTACGCGTGGCCCAGGAGAGTCGCAGTTAGAGACTGACCGACGACTCATCCGTGATCGGATCTCGTCTATGAAGTCGCGCGTGGAGCAGGTGCGAAAAAATCGAGAGACTGGCGCGCGCAGTCGTACGTCTGGCAGTGCCCCGACCGTTGCAATTGTCGGGTACACAAATGCCGGAAAATCTACCCTGCTGAACTGTCTCGTAGGAAGCGAGGAGGTCCTTGCGGAAGACCGCCTATTCGCCACGCTCGATCCGAC
>JBJSXZ010000022.1:0-8180 GCA_046086645.1 Candidatus Limnocylindrus sp. | reverse complement strand
GCATTCGGATCGGCCTTAGATGGTCGCGTGCCAGCAGTGGCACGCATCGCCGCCTCAAGGGCGAAACGCTCCTGGCCGGGGATGCGCCAGACGCCAGGCAGCCCTGCAATCTCGATCTCGAGAAGTGCCCCGCGGCCCACGAGTCGCTGCACGAGCTCTTTTCGTTTCAGCGGCCAGTCGTTCTGCACCCAGACGCCGTTTGCCGACGCGAGCCCGAGGTCACGGTGTCGTGCAAGGAAGGTGTGTTCGATCTGCTCCTCTTCGCTGACGCGTCGTTCCAGGACATTGCGGGGGATCAAGCGCTCTGCAAGGTCGAACCAGCGGCGAGAACCTTCGCGGCGCGCAAGGTGCAAGAGGCCAGCGAGTTGCAGCATCTCGAGCGCGGCGCGATAGGCAGGCGTTTTCCCCCACGACCACTCAACGGATTTCGACGGTCCGAAGTCAGCAGAACTGAGCGCCCCTTCGTCCGTGATGCGCTGCATGATCGTGTCGGCCCACGGCTTGAGTCGCTTGTAGGTTCCATCGCGCCAGTAGCGTTCTCGCCGTCGATCGGCGGGGCGCCGATAGTACGGGAGCTCGCTCGTTGGGACGATCACGAGCACGCCGTTGTACTGCTCGACCAGGGCACGGTGGGCCGGCACCCTGGCGTAAAGGAGTTCGTCTACCCAGCGCGGCTCAAACCCGTCGATCCGCGCGTGACAGACGATCTCGTGGCTGCGTCCGGCAAGGTCGACAGGGTCGAACTGAAGGGAGCCAAGGCGCTCCACGAGCGCGAGTACCGAACCCTTGCTTGCAGGAAGTTGTCGCGGTGGGAGGAGCATGTGCCGTTCAGCGAGGAAGCGACGCGCCGCCGCCCTCGATACGCGCAGTGGCTCGCCACCACCGGTCATCTCAGTGGGATGCTGCTCCGCGGGCCGCAGCGCGACTACGTGCCGTCACCATGATTGCCACACCCGCGACAACGATTGCGCCACCAACGATGAGCTGCGGCGAGATCGGTTCACTCAAGATAATGCTCCCGGCCAGCACTGCGACGACGGGGTTCACGTACGCGTAGGTTGAGACGAGACCGAATGGTGCAACGCGAAGCAACCAGGTGTAGATGTTGTATGCGATCAAGCTGCCCACGGTGATGAGATAGACGAGCGCCAGAATCACATCACTGCCAAGCGAATCGAGATGCACGGAGCCCCACTCGCCGAGGAGCGTTGCGACGATCAGGCCGCCAGCACCACCGGCCAGCATTTGGATCGCGACTGCGACGCGCTGGTCGGCAGGTGTTGCGGCGCGGCGCTGGCTCCATATCGAACCGCCGCCCCAACTCAAGGGGCTCAGCAAGATGCAGGCGAGCCCAAGCGGGTCAAGCCCCGTAGTACCGGCACGTGGCGAGACGAGAATAGCGACGCCGATGATGCCGACTGCGATCCCAAGCGCCGTGAGGGGAGCGATCCGATCGTTGTAGATCACGCGACCGATCACGGCGACCCAGATCGGCAGAAGCGCGATAAGGAGTGCGGTGATTCCCGAGGGAATCGTCTGCTCGCCGAATGAGGTGACGCCGAGCCCGCCAACATTAAGGGCGAGTCCGACGAAGATCTGATCGCGAATCTGTCGGCGCGTGAGTGAGCCGAGAGCTTTTCGGGCAGAAGCAGCACAGAGAGCAAGCATCGCAAGTCCGGCGATCGTGAAGCGAATCGCAACCATTGCGAAAGGTGGGATCGCCATACCCTGGTCTGGGCTGACAACGACGCGGATGCCGAGGTAGGTCGTCCCCCAGATGATGTAGATCGCCGCCATTGCTGCAGCGATCGCCAGTGGCACCGCGGGGGTGAGTCGCGCATGTGAAGTGGGCATTGGTAGATGCTACCCGAGGGCTATAAGGAGTGCACCAGTGACGATGCACGCCGCTCCGGCGAGCCGCAGCACAACGTCTGCAGGGCGAGAAGCCTCGCGCGCCCGGACGATCCCCCAGCCGCTCACGAGTAGGACCGCCGACTCACGGAATGGGACAACGATTGAAAGTGGTGCGACCGAAAGGGCGACCATTACAAGCAGATGCCCGCAGATGATCAAGAGCCCTGTTGTGAGCAGGCTCGGCGTCGTAGTGGCAGGAATGCCACGATGTCGTGCGATGAGAAAGTAGGCAGACCCCGTCACACCCCACGTGAGGGCGAGGAATCCAACTGGCCCAACCTCCTGGGTGCCGACGCGCTCGATCGCCGAGCCCACAGCGGAAAGGAGACCAGCCAGGAGTGCGGTGGCAAGTGCGGCGTGGCTCATCCCACTTCCGTGCCCACTACCGTGCGCAGCCCACGGCGGACGCAGGATCAAGAGGCCCGTGACTATTGCGACGACGCCAATGGGTTGAAGCCCGACGAGGCGCTCGCCGAGCAGGCCGATGCCGATACAGATGGCGATCAGTGGGTTAATCCCGCGAACGATTGGGTAGACCGTAGAGATTGGCGCTTGTGCGTAGGCGCTCGCCAGCGTGACAAAGTAGGCAAGTTCTGCAAGTCCAGCAGCGACACTGAGGCAGAGGCCGAACAGGCTCACTGAGAATGTGCCAGCCGACCACGCAACGAACGCCGCCGCACCCACAAGGACTCCCGGCACGATGACGGCAATCATCGCCGCTGCCTCAGGATCTTTCGCACCCTTCAACCGGATGTTCCATGCCGCATGTGCGCCAGCGGAGGCGAGGAGGACGAGCGCGGTTACTATGGGCATCCGTCTATCGTACTGGCTCACAACCTGCTGCACTCGCGTATTCTCTGCAGATGCGAAATACGCGATTGGTCGGAGTGGTATTCATTCTCTTGTCAGCGGTCGGCTATGGCTCTGGTCCACTGTTTGCGAAATGGATCTACCCAACCGGCTTCGACTGGCTCGACCTGCTTGCGTGGCGCCATATGCTCGCTGCAATCATCCTGTCGCTTGCCGTGCTTATCGTGCCCCATGGCCGGCGTGCACTGCGGACGATCGATAGGTCCAGTGCGTTCCGTGCCCTTGCCGTTGGCGCCCTCTTTACCGCAAATGCGTCAACCTATTTTGCAAGTCTCACCTGGATCGATGCCTCGCTCGCTGGGCTGATGACCTACTCCTACCCGGCGATCGTCGCCGTCCTCTCGATCTTCTTCGCCCATGCACCCTCTGGATGGCGCCCGTGGGCTGCCCTTGCGATCGCCACCACGGGTGTGGTGCTTGGTGTTGGCGGAATCTCCGCTGGGCGCGAGCCGGCGCTGATCGGCCTCGTGCTAGGTGTTGCATCGCCAATCATCTATAGCTGCTACATCATCCTGGCTGCGCGCATGGGCGGCGAATCGAAGCGCGGCACCGGCGCAAAAGACGGCGGTGGGCTCTCGCCACTTATTGCGGTACCACTCGGGTTGATCGGCACCTCACTCGGCGTGTTTGCCGTGCGCATCGTGCTCGGCCGCGTGCTCTTGCCGCTCCCAATCCCCGACCTCGCAATCATCCCGGTGCTGGGCGTCGCAACGATTGCCGGCATCCTGCCGATCGGTGCCTTCTACATCGGAGCGCAACGGCTCGGTGCAGCGCGCGCTGCGATCGTTAGTACGGTCGAGCCGGTCTACACGATCATTGCTGCGAGCATCATCTTCGGCGAGCGTTTAACCCTCATTCAGCTGCTCGGCGGCGTGTTGATCCTTGGCGCGGTTCTTGTGGCGGAATGGGATGCGTTGCTCCCAGAGCGCGCTGCGCGAGCGAAGGGGCGAAGGGGGAACTAGGCGGGCACCACGTGGCAGGCGCGGCAACGGGCCTCGTATGTGTCGTCGGCACCCATGCCGCCGATCACGATCAACTCATCGTTTGCCGAAGCAGGCGCACCATTGCGCAGTCGTTGCGTGCGTGTCGCCTCACTTCCACAGATCACGCAGATCGCCGATAGCTTTGTCACCTCGTCGGCGCGCGCGAGCAGCTCCGGAATCGTTGCAAACGGTCGACCCGCAAAGTCCTGATCGAGGCCACTGACAATCACCGTGCGAGGTGCTGCAAGGATCTGCTCAAGCACCTCGGGTAGATCTGGGCCAAAGAACTGTGCCTCTTCAATCGCCACGGCATCTGGATCGCGTCGCGCCACCTCGGCAAGTATCCCTGCAGTATCCGCTGCCACCACACTGGGGAACCGTGTTCCGGTTCGGCTCACCACCTCGCCTGGAGCAACACGTGTGTCTCGGGCGGGCGTAATGAGGAGGACGCTCTGCCCTGCAATCTGTCGTCGCGTGAGTAGGCGCACGACCTCAGCAGTCTTGCCGCTGCTCATGCAACCAGCAATCACGTGGAGCCAGGGGATCCGCTTTGCAGCCATCATTGGCGCGATCCTAGCAGGGCGGTCGCCGATACTGCTGCGCTATGCCCCTCGTGCGACGCTCCTCTCCCGCAGATACCGCCCCCGCCGAGGAGGGTCGATGGAGATTCGGCAGAAGCGAGGGGACATCATGGCGCGGCACCTTCGTGCAGTGGGCAGCGTTGTGCTGCTCCTCATCGTTGGAGCAACAGTAGGGCGAACGAGCGCAGCATTTACCGACGTAGCTGCCGTTGCCGCGGCGGCCGCAGCAGGTGTCGTCGAACTCGACGCCGGTGGAACGAGTCAGCTCACCTTTTCAGGCGCCGACCTCTCAGCGATCGGCCCTGGAGCGACGCTGACCCAGAGCATCACGATTGTGAATCGATCTACCGTGACAAACCCAAGCGACATGACCGACATTGCCCTCTGGGTAGATTTGGGAACAACGAGCCTCCAGCAAGGTGAGCTCGCCGCTGCACTGCAAGTACGAATCACACGCGCGGTTGGCAGCCAGGCATCGAGCACGCTGTACGATGGGAGCCTCGCGGGGCTCGCCACCAACGCCTCGTTCGCTGCACCGATCGGCTCGCTCTGGCGATCAAGGAACGGCACAGCGAATACGGGAGGCAATGCAACGCAGGCAATGTACACAGTGGTCATCTCTCTCCCAACCTCCGCGACAGACGGAGCAGGGTCATCGGCACAATTCTCATTCATCTTCGAGGCGCGGAACGTTACCCCGTAGAGCAGGAGTTGAAAGTTCTGCGCTACGCGTTACTCGTACCCCTCGCGATTGCTATAGCGGGGTTTTCTGGGTTGCGCTTACTCGTCGTTGATGGAGGCTCGATGGCGCCGTTGATCCAACAGGGAGATCTCGTGATCACATCGAGCCTCGGTGCAATTGACGTTGGGCCAGGCGGCATCATCCTCGCTCGCCGATATGGTGGGGCTCCAGGAGAGCTCCTCTTGCACCGTGTTGTTGCACGTGGTGCGGGCTGGCGCGTCACGAAGGGCGACGCGAACCAGACAAGTGATGCCGGCAGGGTGGCAGATTCTGCAGTCGCAGGGCGCCTTCTCGCCATCATCCCGTTGAGATTGTTTACGGCGCTGAACTCCGTTGCCGCTGCGTTCGCTGGGCACGAGCACATTGGCGTCAGCATCTCTTCCGCGGTCGGCGCCACGGTTACCGTGGAGTCCGTCGCGCTCAGCGGCGCAGACGCAACTGGTCGCATATTGCCGGGGGGGAGTGCAACCTGGCGCGTGCTGCTCACGCCGTGCCGGCCCACGGTCGGCTCCTGTCCGCTAACGCAGCAACTGCGCATCGACGCATCAGGTTTTTCGCCCATGTTTGAAGGCTCAGTTGGTGCGCTTGCCAGGGCACTGCGAATTACGACGCGATGCCAGGATACGAGTGCCGTAGACGCAGTTTGGGTTGATACTGCAGATATCTTCACTGCCGACTGGTTGGCAACTAATCCTGAAACAGGCATCCTCGCAACAACCAGTTCGCCTCTCCGCTGTGACATCCAGGTTGCCGTTCTCGGCTCAGTTCCTGCACAGGGACTGACGCTCACTCTCCCGCTGCTCTGGGGGCCGTGATGTCTGCACGAACACGCTCCTCTCTTCACTCTCTTGCACTGCTTCTTGTTATCGCAATCACGACAGCTGGTGCACGCTGGTCACCACCACTCAGCGCAGAGATTGCTGCTGCACCATGGTCCGCACCTGGCGGTGTTGCCTCAGGACTCGCGCTCTGGTATGACGCAAGTGAAGCAGCGACTCTCGCGTTGCGACCACGAGTCAAGTTCTGGTTTGATAAGTCTGGTACCGCACGCGACTTCCGGGCAACTGGCACATATGCTCAACCATATGCAACGGTGTTGGTCTCTAAGCCGATGATCTACTTTGCTAGCATGGCGATGAAGTTCCCCATTGCCATACCGATTGAACCGTTGACCATTATGGCGGTCATGAGACTGGCCACACAGACGAGTGCGTACCCGTTAATTGGAAGCTCCACGAATACGACAGGAATCTCTATCGACGCTGGTCGTTTAAGAATCTACGTAAATGGAAGCAGCTACTTCTCACCATCAATCGGAAACGTCGTGGGGAACCACATCATTACGGTACGAACCGCCCTGGGAGGCGCCGATTATGCTTCGGTTGATGGCGGGGTCGAGTACTCAGCAAATGCGACACCAACAGTACCCGTAGACCAGATAATGGGCATTCATGCCGCTACTGGCGATATTCGGCTAGCCGGTGCGGTGATGGAGCTCGTGGTTTGGGACCGTGCACTCACATCAGCTGAACGGCTGGCAGCACGTCGTGCGATCGCTTTGAAGTGGGGGATCACCGTGCCGTGAGTTCTGCCGCTGCGGCAGCATCAAGCAGCCACGTTGACTGGTCGAGTAGTGCCGCTCGTGCAGGCATCTCTGCGACGCTGCCGTCGGTGTTGAGGATTTTGGCCACAACAGTGGCTTTCGCGGCTCCAGTTGCGACCGCGCACACGGCACGCGCCGGAGCCAGGATGCCAAGCGAGAACGAGAGGCGCGGGAGGTGTGGCCCGATATGCGTCGGTGCGTCTACTGGTGCGGTAAGCGGCGCAGCGCTGTCCGCAAGTGGCGAGTGCGGGAAGACGCTCAGGCAGTGGCCATCTGTGCCGACGCCGATAAGGACGAGGTCGAAGATGGGCGTGCCAGCTGCGGTGCAGTCCGTAACCTCACCCTGAGCCTCTGTGAGATAGCCACGAGCAGCAGCGCGTGCATCTGGATTCTCGGTTGCCCAAGGGTGCACGATGGGAGTCGCCGGCAGTGGCGTGAGACCAGCGCCGCTTTTGGTAAGCAGGATCCCGTCGACCGCGGTGAGATTGGAGTCGGGACTCGTGCGTGAGACTCGACGATCGTCACCGAGCCAGAGGTGCGTGGCGCTCCACGGCATGCGACCTACACGTGATGGCTCACGGAGTGCGCGATAGAGTGCGCCTGGCGTTGAGCCACCCGTTGTGCAGAAGTCAAAGCGTCCACGCGCGATTACGGCGGCGATTGCATGCTCGATCACGATGTCGGCAAGCGCTGCAGCAGCCGCATCTGCATCGAGGAACTGCAAGATGCGCGGCATCAGCCGATCAGTCCCAGCGCGGCGCGAAGCATTGCTGGAGAGAGTGGGTCGACCTCACCAACCTCAAGCGACTGGCTCAGAAGTGATGCCTCCGTTGCGCGTACAGCACGAAGCGAACGCTCGCGAACAAGCGTGCCATTTACACGTGCACGCATATGGATTGCGCCACCATCGGCGCTCACCTCAAGGTCGAGCCGTTCGTCTCGACGCTCTGCTGTGATGCGGAGCGCCAAGGTCGTTCCAGGAAGTCGCTCAGACGACACCGCTTGGAGTTGGATCGGAATTGTTCGCGCACTCCCCTTCACGCGAATGATTGCCCCCCACCCATCCGGCTCCGGATGCAGCGGTGTCTCAACGGTGGCACCGAGGCGCGAAGTGAGCCAGGCCGCGTGGTACATCGGCTTCACGATATTCACTGGACCGCGGCCGCTCGCAGCGCCGGCATAGGTGGCGGTAACGGCCGTAAGCCCGTTCAAAAACGGAGCAATGGCTGGTTCGTCGAATGCCATCGCGACCGCATCCCTCCAGCGCCCCTGGCGGATCAGCGAAAAGTCGGAGAGTGCAGTCCCAGTACGAGCGGTCGCCGCACTCAGTGCACGCAAAGTCTCAAGCCCACTTCCGATCTGCGTAGAGCCGTCGATGATGATGCGGTCAACGCTGCGCAACATCTCGTGTAGATCTCCGCTCGTCGCATCGATTGGCGCATCCCACCAGAGGAGCGTCGGCAGGTCGTGGAGGGAGAGTGGCGCAA
>JBJSXZ010000021.1:0-2555 GCA_046086645.1 Candidatus Limnocylindrus sp. | reverse complement strand
CCTGGTTGCTTGAAGCAGCGGGAACCATTGAGACACGCCGCCCTACTCAGCCGAGTCGGTGCGGTGCCGATCCGGCCCAGCCAGAACTTCGCGCTGCAGAGCGTCTCGACCGCTGTCTGGTAGGTGGCCCGTGTCAGGTGCGGGAGTTTCGTGAGCGCATGCTTGGACCTCTCGCAGAGACCATGGCACCGCGCCAGCCAGTTGGCAGTCCGGCCGCCCTCTCTCCTGCCGCCACCCCACGTCAACCAACGCGCTGGCGCCTCGTTTTCGGCGTGATCCTGGTTGCCGGGCTCGTCGTCTTCGCCTCCGGGCCATTCTTGAGCGGACTCACGAGCATGGTGAGCCCCGCCCCCTCTGAGGTGGCAAGCCCAGCGTTGAGCCCACTACCGAGCTCTGCCAGCCCCACGCCGACCCCATCCGCTCAGTCGAGCACCGCACCAAGCCCCACCCCGACGCCAAGCGCGAGCAGCAGCGGCGCCACCTATACCGTGAGGTCGGGCGACACCCTCTCCACCATCGGCACGAAGACCTCGCGCGACTGGAAGGCGATCGCCAAACTGAACGGGATCGAGGCACCCTATAAGATTCGCGTCGGGCAGGTCCTACTGCTTCCGTAAGACTAGGCGAGGGATTTCGCAGCCTGTGCTAGGCTCCCCGAACGCGATCCTGAGATCATCCCCATGCCCTGCATGTGTGCGATCCCGCGAGCGCGAAAACTGATGAAGGAGAGCCAAAACGAGTGATCGACAATCAAGAACACGTTGACGGCGTCGTACATGCCGAAGACGCCGCAATGAGCGCTGATGCAGCGCCTGCCCGAATGGCAAAAGCACCGGCCAAGCCGAAAAGCGTCAAGGTCCAGGCCCCAGACGGGTCGAGCGACCAGAGCGCTGCTCCATTAGCCTCTGCGCCAGTCGTTACGCGCGCGTGGACCGGCCCTGAGCCGACAACCATGGAGGAGCTCCTTGCCGGTGCCGCCATGCCAATTAAGAATCTGAAGTCGGGCGATGTGCTGGATGGCATCGTCGTTCGAATTGATGACGACGAGGTGCTCGTCGATATTGGCGGGAAGAGCGAAGGTGTTGTCTCCAGTCGTGAGATGCACGGTCGCAACGGTGAAGATGGCCCAGCGGTCGCCGTAGGCGATACCGTACTTGTCTACGTCATGCAGCCAGAATCCGAAGATGGACACGTTGTGCTCTCCTTGCGACGCGCCGGGCTCGAGCGCAAGTGGCGCACGATGCAGGAGCAACTCGACGCAGGCACGATCATTGAGGCCGCTGTCATCGACCACAACAAGGGCGGCTTGATCGTCGATTGTGGCATTCGCGGCTTTGTGCCGATCAGCCAGATTGTCGACTTCCCGCGACGTCCCGCTGGCGACGCGCCGCGCGACGCCATGCAGGAGATCGCCGAGAAGCTCCAGCCATATGTTGGGCGCAAGATGCGCATGAAGATCCTCGAAGTGAACCGCAAGGGGAACCGCCTCATCCTGTCGGAGAAGGCGGCACATTATGAGGAGCGCCGCGAGAAGCGCGAAGAGCTCTTCAGCACCCTCTCGCTCGGACAGAAGGTCTCTGGAACGGTGCGTTCGATTGCGCCATTCGGCCTCTTCATTGATCTCGGCGGCATCGACGGCCTCATCCATAAGAGCGAGATCAGCTGGGCCAAGGTCGCGAACCCAGAGGCGGGATACGCCGTCGGCGACACGATCGAAGCAGAGGTCATCGATATCAATACTGAGCGCGGTCGCATCAGCCTCTCCATCCGCAAGCTGCAGCCAGACCCATGGAATGCGGCAATCGCTGACATCAAGATTGGTGACATCGTGGAGGGAACGATCACGAAGTTGGTGAATTTTGGAGCATTCGTGCGCGTGCGTGACGGCCTTGAGGGCCTCATTCATATCAGTGAGTTGTCGCACAACCGCGTTGTCCATCCGGGCGATGTGGTGAAGGACGAGCAGACACTGAAGTTGAAGGTGATCAGCCTCGACTCGGAGCGCCACCGACTCGGCCTCAGCTTGAAGCAGGCCGAAGAGACACCAGTTCGCGCTACTCCAGACGAGGCGCCGAAGCGTGAGACGCGTCGTGCTCGCCCAGAGCGCGGCTTCTCGATGGCCGATGCGGTGCAGGAGCCAGAGGGCGGGATCGATATGAGCCTCGCCGCAGCCTTCGCAGGCATTCGCGAGAAGATGATCGAGAGCGGTGACGCCGAAGAGGCTGAGGGGTCAGATGCAACGGACGGCGCCGCAAAGAAGGCGAAGCGCCCACCCAAGCAGGCCGAGGCGGAGCCTCTCGAGGCCGTCATTGAAGAGGCACTCGGCGACGAATCCTAGGTTGGTGGCATCAGCTGGGCACCCCTCGCTTGAGGCTCCTCCCCGAGTGGTAAACTGCACCTCCGCGACGGACTCGTACGCTTTTAGCGCTGGCGCGGAGACCGGAGGTGCGCATGGCGACCGCTGATCGTTTCGATCGTTTTACCGATCGTGCCCGGAAAGTGCTGACGCTCGCCCAAGACGAGGCGCAGCGCTTCAACCACAACTACATTGGCAC
>JBJSXZ010000020.1:0-3171 GCA_046086645.1 Candidatus Limnocylindrus sp. | reverse complement strand
AGTGACATGACGTCTCCCCCCTGCTCGCGCATGGCCGCAATAAGGGCACGTGCTGTCGTGCTCCCAGTGTCCGTGGAGAGGAGGTGCTCTTCAAGCGCTGCCCAATCCGACTCATCGCCACCGCGGCGAAAGATTGTTAGGAGCGCCGAACGTCCAGAAGGAACGTCGTCTGTTGCGGCCGCGCTCCTAGCGATCTTCTCTTGCTCGCCTGTTGTGGCACGCCGCCAGAAGGCGGGCTTCAACGTGCGGCCTCTCGCTCAGCACGGGCGGCATCAGCGATCTTCTTCGCCTCGTCAAGCCGGAGGCCGAAGACGCGGCTTGCTGCATCCTCGCCAACGGTAACGCCCCAAAGACTATCGGCAACCTCAACTGTTCCACGGTTGTGCGTGATGACGATGACCTGGGTGCGTTCGCTCAGCTCACGAATCGCATCGCCGAAGCGCGTGACGTTCGCCTCGTCGAGCGCCGCATCCACCTCGTCAAGGACGACAAATGGGAGTGGCCGCACTGCGAGCATGCCGAGGAGCAGCGCAACCCCCGTAAGCGCGCGCTCACCGCCCGAGAGAAGAGAGAGCTGCTGCCGGCGCTTTAACGGTGGCCGCGCATCTATTTCGACGCCGGGGCGTCGCGTATCGCCATCCTCAGCAAGTCTGAGCTGCGCATCACCGCCGCCAAAGAGGAGCTGGAAGTTGCTGGCAAATGTCCCCTGCAGTGCGGTGAACTGCTCGGCAAATGTTGTCTCAACCAACACGTCGAGTTCAGACATAAGAGTGCTCGCCTTGGCGATCGCTCCATCAAGATCGGCAGTCTGAGTTTCAAGTGACGAAAGTCGCGCACGCAACTCTTGATGCTCAAGCGCGATGCTCGCACCGCCCGGCTCAAGCGGTCCGATCTTGCGACGCAACCGCTCAAGGGCGCGGAGCTCATCGGAGTCGGGCGCGGTTGCGGTTGCAGCGCTTCTGCTCCAATGCGCAGCCAAGGCAAGGGCCTGGGCGCGAGCAAGTGCTTCACGACTGCTCGTATCATCAGCCGCGGCCGCACCGTCTTCTGCACCATACGACGAAACTGCTGGTGTGGCGAGCGCTGCAGGTATGCCTGGCGCGAACCGTGGATCCTCTGTCAGGCGGCGGGAGAATGCGGCGAGATCACCCGCCAACTCTTCAATGAATCGCTCCCACTCGAACTCCATCCCTTGTGCGTCGCGCTCTAGGGGTCGGACTGTCTCATCGAGATGTGCCTCACGTTGGCGGAGATCGCGCTTCCGCTCGTCATCAGCCGCAGCCTCGGTTTCGATTGCACTCTGCACGACGATTCGCTCTTGCACACGCAACTCGTGTTCAGCGCAGCGTGCGATGGCGGCAGACATCTGGCCCGCGTGACTGACGAGCTCGGATTCCAGTGCGGCACGACGCCCATCAAGGGCTCCACGCTCTTCAGCCGCGCGCTTCACGCGCTCTGATGCCGAGGAGACGAGGGCGTCGCCGCGAGCGCGTTCAAGTTCCCAAGCGCGAAGTGACTGGCGGTCAGTATCAACAGCGCTCGCAATTGCAGCGCGACGCGCAGTCAATTCTGTGATTCGGGCATGCCACTCAGCAGATGCATCGGTCGCGGCGTCGATTCCTGGTTGCGCGATGAGCTCAGCGATTCGATTGCGCAACTGTGCGATCGATTGCGCAAGTCGCTCCTCGCGCGTCTCGCGCTCTTGCGCGCGTCGGAGCGTGGCATCGAGGGTGCGCGCGGCTGCGGCACGCGATGCCTCCGCAACCCGGAGTGCGGCGCGAGCAGCTGACTCTTCGCTGCGTGCCTCTGCGACGTTGACTAATGAGGAAGCCTGTCGAGCTGCTGCCGTGACGGCGTCGGCGCGCAGCACATGCGCCTTCCTCTCTTTTTGTTCGACAGATGTCCCAGCGACCTTGAGCTCCTGCTCCACGAGGGCGTCTGCC
The DNA here is from genome assembly GCA_046086645.1 of Candidatus Limnocylindrus sp. GTDB lineage: Bacteria > Chloroflexota > Limnocylindria > Limnocylindrales > Limnocylindraceae > Limnocylindrus. Next base: position 1,228 of record JBJSXZ010000020.1, on the reverse strand, counting down.
GAAGCAACCTCACGCGTCACTGCGCCACCATGCCGAATCACAGCTCCGGCGCGCGTGACGATCATCCCACCGAGTGGCAGGTCACTCAGCGCATCGAGCGCTGCGCTCACGCTTGGTGCGACGCTCACACCCTGAAGGAGTCGTGCGAGTACCCCGTCAGGGTCACCCACAAGTTCTGCAGTCAAGCGTGGCAGTGTTGGGTGTCCAGGAATTTTCTGTTCAGCGATGCCATCAACGAGAATGGCTCCCTCATCGTCATCGAGGAGGGTTGCTCCACGGCGGTCAACAAGGAAACCGCGCGCAAGTACACCGAGTGCGGCAAGGACGGCAGTACGTCCCTCTTCGCGGATCTCGACCCCAGACAAGAGGCTCCGGCCACCGAGTGCCTGCGCAGCTTTAGCGAGCGCGCGGTCTTGAAGCGTCGCTCTGCGCAACTCAAGTGCGGAGAGGCGACCGCGGTCGCTTGATAGCTCTGCTTCTACGGCGCGGGCAGCACTCTCGCGCTCTGCGGCAAGCGCTCGAGCCGAGACCTCTTCCGTCTCGGCGGCGGTGACAGCAGCCATCGCACTATCGAGGCGCACCTTCGCCTCTTGCCATGCGCGAGTTGCCGCTTCGCTCGCGACGCGCACCTTGGCTGGCTCATCCGTCACTCGGTCACGTCCGATGGCTGCAATCTCAGCCTCTGCTCGCGCAAGGCGCGCCTCTGCATCAGCACGTTCAGATTCACGAGAGCGAATTGCGCGGAGGATCGAGCGACCCGCGTCACCGTCGCCAGCGGCCGCACCAGCGAGGATGGCCGCCTCCCGACGCGCTGTCGCTAGGTCGGCATCGATTAGCTCGAGTGCAGCGGCAGCCTCTGCATCGACTGCAGGTGCAGGAGCCGCTCGTAGCGCCTCAACAGATTGAATATCACGCTCTGCAGCGGCGATCTCCTGCTCAAGGCGTTCGGCATCGCGGGCAGCGGATGCTGCCTCGCTCTCGATGCGGGCATGCGCCCGGGCGGCAGATTCGCGTGCCTCTCGAGCGAGCTCGAGGTCGCGACGAGCGGACTCAAGTTCCGTGCGAGCGCTTGCAAGTCGCACCCGACGTGCCTGTGCCTCTGCGTCAGATTCGCGGAGGCGCGTACGAACGTCACTCAACTCGGCACTCATCGTCGAGAGTTGTTCACCAATCATGCGTCGTCGTTGCGCTAGCCACCCCGCCCGCTGGCTCCCAAGTGCGGCGATGC
>JBJSXZ010000019.1:0-2128 GCA_046086645.1 Candidatus Limnocylindrus sp. | reverse complement strand
TCGCTAGGATGCGGGTGCGGCAATACTACCGCCAGGAGAGTCGAGGGGAGAGGAGGGACGCATGACGCTCGAGACCCCGTTCCATCCTCGAACCGCGGAGCTGAATCAGGCACGTCGCTGGCGCAACTGGTCGGGCTTCTTCATTGCCGATTCATATTTCCCAGCGCACGACTTGGAGTATCACGCGATCCGCTTCTCGGCCGCGCTCTTCGACGTGACTCCGATGTGCAAGTACCGCATCACTGGACCTGACGCCGCAACGCTCATTGATCGCGTCATCACGCGTCGCGTCGATCGCATCAAGCCGATGAAGGCAATCTACACCCCGTGGTGTGATGAGACCGGTCGCGTCCTCGATGACGGCACCGTCGCCCTCCTCGCCGATGGCTCCTACTTCTGGACTGCCGCCGAGCCGCAGCACGGCTGGCTCGACGCCGCATCCGAGGGCCTCACCGTCGCGATCGAAGACCAGACCGAAACGATCTGCGCCCTCTCACTGCAGGGGCCGCGGTCGCGCGACGTCCTTACCGCCGCCGTCGGCCGCGACATGAGCGACCTCGGATTCTTCGGACGCGCCGACGTCACCATCGGCGGTGTCGCCGTGGGGGTCTCGCGCACTGGCTACTCCGGGGATCTCGGCTACGAGCTCTGGATGCCATTCGGCGAAGCGCTCCCCGTGTGGGATGCGCTGATCAAAGCGGGCGAGGCACACACCCTTCGCGTCGCTGGCATGGAGGCGCTGGACGTCGCCCGACTCGAGGCGGGCCTCATCATGGCCGGAGTCGACTATCACTCCTCGCGCACCGCGCGACACCCGAGCCAGGCGGTCTCGCCGTACGAGATCGGCTTCGACCGCCTCGTCGACCTCGATAAGGCATCGTTCATCGGGAAGCGCGCACTCATGGATGAGGTTTCGGCAGGTGGGCCGGCCGATCGGCTCGTCGGTCTCGAGCTCGACCTCACCAGCTTCGAGGCTGCCTATCTCGACCTTGGTTATCCGATCGAGCATCCACTCCGCGCCTGGCGCAAGGTAATTCCGTTGACGCGCAAGGGCAGTACGATCGGCCGCGCCACGAGCGGCACTTTCTCGCCACTCCTCAAGCGCTCGATCGCGCTGGCGCGACTCCCCGTCAAGCACGCCACCCCCGGCAGCGTCGTTGGGCTCGAATGGGCAATCGAAGAGACACGCCAAGAGATTCCTGCGACGGTGGTGCCGCTCCCGTTCCTCGACCTGCCGCGCAAGCGCGGCTAATCACACGCACCACCGAAAGGTCGGTCTCGCCTCGTTGAGACTCAGCGCAGGCGCCAGATCGTCGTTCGTGCCAGCCGACCACCGACACTGCGTTCCAATTCGAACCCCGCTGCGCCGAGCTCCGATTGCAGTGCCGCATCAGAAACGCGATCAGGGTCGCCCCAGGACTCCGTGATCGAGAGGCGCCCGCCCTGACACAAGATGCGTCGAAACTCTGCGATCGCTCGCGACCGATCAGCGATCTCGCCCAGTACGGTGACGAGCACCACGACATCGGCTGATGCATCGGCCACGGGAAGCGCTGCCGCATCGGCGACGATCGCCTCGACACTCCGGACCCCGGCCCGTTCCAGACGCTGGGTGGCTCGTTTGACCATCTCAGGCTGAAGGTCGACCACCGTCAGCCGACCCGCCGGTACGGCTGCTGCAAGAGCGGCGCTGAAGTAGCCGGGTCCGCACCCTACCTCCACAATTCTCTCGTCGGGCCGAAGCCCGATGCGCCTGCAGAGCTCAGCGGGCGAAAGAATCAGTCGGCGCAAGCCAAGCGTCAACAACCACGAATACCGCACGGGATAGAGACCCCGGCCCGATAGACTGCTCTTTGTTCCACGAGGCTGCCCCGTCATGCGCAGAAGATACTCCGCAGGTCAGAGCTGCGCGGCTCGTTTCAGGGGAATCCCCCACGCCTCGCTGATCTGCGGCGCGGTCAACACGCTCGCCGGCCTCCCGTCGCCGATGATGGTGCCGTTGGCAACAAGCAGCACGCGCGTGAAGTGTTCGCGCACCAGATCAAGCTCGTGGAAGATCGCCACGATCGTGCGCTTCGTCTTCATGATCGTCTCGTCACCGGCAAGGCTCGACAGTAGATCAGCAATC
>JBJSXZ010000018.1:0-3501 GCA_046086645.1 Candidatus Limnocylindrus sp. | reverse complement strand
GCTCGGCCAGCGGGCTGGGACGGCGCTCGTCTCGGCCCTTACTGCTGCCCCCGAGGCATTCACCGAGGTTGAGTCCCTTCGACTACAGCCGGAGGTGCTCGAGCGTCTCGCTGGTTGGCGCGCGCGCTTCGGCCTTGCAATCGATAACGCGCTGAGTTTTCTTTCGAACCCCGACGGCATCCAGGGGCACCACTTTACGACGCAGGTTGCGTATGGCGATAACGATCGAACCCTGCAGGGCCGACTGACGTTCGTACGCTATAGCAACGAGTCGGAGTTCTTCATCGCCGATGCGGCCGTCTTCCTCGATGTGATCGGCGATGTACTCGACAAGCTTGGCACGCATATCACTCGTGAAGATGTCGATCCCGAAGTGATCGGGCGCCTGAAAGAGGCGGTCGGCCTGATCGAGCGTCGCACCGCCCCGCGCGGCGAGGAGTAGCACAGATGGCGGCCGCTGGGCCGAGCGGCGCGGCAACGCGGCAACTCTTCCTCGCTGCAACCGGACAGAACCGCGGTAAGACCACCACCTCACTCGGCCTCTTCGCAGCATTCCGCGCGCGCGGACTCGAGACGGCGTTCATGAAGCCTGTTGGCCAGCGCTGGATCACGCTCGATGGTGAGCCTGCCGACGAAGATGCGGCGCTCATGCGCGGCGTTTTTAACCTGACCGACCCCGTCAATCTCCTCTCGCCAGTGCAGATTCCGCGCGGCTTCACGCGCAGTGTGATCAACGGCGAGGTGGTGGAGGACCTCGGCGCACGGATTCTTGTTGCGCAACAGCGCCTTGCGGTGGGTCGTGACCTCCTCCTCCTCGAAGGCACGGGACATGCTGGCGTTGGCGCGGTGATCGGCTTGAGCAATGCCGATGTCGCCTTCCTCCTCGGCGCACCAGCGGTGATCGTCAGCGAGGGTGGCATCGGCCGACCCATCGACGAGATCGTGCTCAATGCAGCCCTCTTTGCCGCGCGTGGTGTCGAAGTTGCCGGCGCAATCGTCAACAAGGTAAACCTCGACACGCAGCCCGAGCTCCCGCGCCTCCTTGAGCGTGGGCTCGCCCGACACGGGATTCCGCTACTTGGCGTGCTGCCGTACCGGGAGATCTTGTCGAACCCAACACTCGCAATCATCGAAGACGGCCTTCAGGGCGAGATGCTCTGGCCTGGGCGCGATATGGATGCGATCATCGGACGCGTCTCTGTTGCTGCAATGCAGGCGGAGCACGTCCTCGCGCGTATTGGTGAGTCGGCCCTGGTCGTCGTGCCAGGCGATCGTGAAGATGTGATCGAGGCGCTCGCCTCACTCTGGCTCGATGGGCGCGATCATCCGAATCGCCCACTCGGCTTTGTGTTGAGCGGCGGCTACCGCCCGAGCGTGCGGGTGTCCGAACTCCTACGCCGCGCCAATATCTTCGCGGTACTCATGGAGGGAGACACCTACTCCGTCGCATCGCAGGTGCATGATCTGCTCGTGAAGACGCATTCAGAGGACACGCGAAAGATCGATGAGATCAAGTCACTCGTTGCAAAATCGCTCGACATCGATCGAGTGCTGCAGGCGGCGCGACCGCTGCCGGTCCGCTAACGGCGCGTTGACTGCACCTTACCCGCGTAGGGTAATTGCGTCGATGAGGCGCACGCCTTCGATGCTCGCAGCAATGCTTACCAGCACGCGACCCGACGTGGCATCGGAGAGGTGTGCGGACGTACCGAGCGGGAGCAGCGTGACGTCATCGGCAAGATCGATGTAGTCCAACGTGAGTGATGGCTCCGATCCGATCGTTCGGATTGCGGCATCTTTGAGGAGATCTGCACGGCGCTCGCCTGCCGCATGGAGCGACTTCACTGCCGCGAGTGCCTGTGGGATGGCGCTCGCAGCACGTCTCGCTGCTGGTGAGAGTCGGGCGTTGCGCGAGCTCATCGCCAGGCCATCGCCGTCGCGGACGGTTGCAATGCGCCGAATCCTGATCGGCGGCGTCCGTCGCTCGGCAAGCCACTCGACAACTCGTACCTGTTGCGCATCCTTCTCGCCGAAGTAGGCGACTTCAGGTGCGACGAGATCGAAGAGGATCGTGACGACGGTCGCCACACCGGCGAAGTGTCCAGGTCGTGCAGCTCCTTCGAGGCGCAGCGCGAGCGGGCCAGGCTCCACGGTCGCCACCTCAACAGCGGGCGGATAGATCTCACGGTCATCGGGGAGAAAGAGAAGGTCGACGCCGGCCGCCGCAACACGCTGCGCATCCGCCTCAAGGGTTCGTGGGTAGGCGGCAAGGTCTGCGGGGTTGCCGAACTGGCGGGGGTTTACATAGATGCTGAGGACGACGCTTGCCTGCTCGGCGCGTGCTGCAGAGATGAGCGCAGCGTGCCCGTCATGCAGCGCGCCCATTGTCGGTACGAGCCCAACGGGGCGGGGGAGTTGGGCCAGCGCTGCCGTGAGCGCGGCACGAGTCGTGACGGTGCGCATCGTTCCTAGCGGGGGAGAGCGTCGAGCGCCGCGCGCAACGCATCATCGGCAACGACTTGCTGCGCCGCGCCGGGTGCGCGACCTGCCTCAACATCGCTACGCCAGGTTTGGAGGGCGGTGATTGCGCTGTCGCGAAGGGTTGCATAAGGGGTGGCGTGTCGCGGCGGTGTGCCGGCGAGCAGCCCGAGGAGATCGGCGAGCACCTGGACCTGCGCCGAGCAGCCCGCGCCCGCACCGATCCCAATCGTTGGGATGCCGATGCGCGCAGTGATCGCACTGGCAAGTTCAGCGGGAACGAGTTCGATCACGATGGCCGATGCCCCAGCCGCTTCGAGGGCGCGGGCATCGTCGAGGAGTTGCAGCGCGGCATCAACCTGCTTGCCGCGTGCGCGTGGCTTGCCGTCGACGAGCACCGATTGGGGCGTGAGTCCAATGTGGCCGATCACTGGCACGCCGCTTCGGGTGAGCGCCGCGATGATTGGCGCCATGGCGGCGCCGCCCTCGAGCTTCACTGCGCCCGCACCCGCGTCACGGAGGAAGCGCCCAGCGTTTTCTGCAGCGGTTGGCGCGTCGGGGTAGGAGAGGAACGGCATGTCGGCGATGACAAGCGCCTCGTGCGACGAGCGCACAACGGCAGCTACGTGATGGAGCATCTCGCTCATGCCGACACGCACGGTTGACTCGTGCCCGAGTGCTACGTGCGCGAGGGAGTCACCAACAAGGATGGCGTCGATGCCCGCCGCCTCAACGACCTCGCTGGTTTGGCGATCCCACGCAGTTGCGACGGTGAAGCGACGCCCCGCCGCATGGAGTGCGCGCAGGTCGGCGATCGTGCGGCGACTCATCGTGCGCCGCCAGTGACCAGGAGCGCCACCAGTCGATCGAGGATCGCGTCGGCAACCACTCGCTTCGGTGCTGGCCCAACTACCGAGATCACCCCGTCGACATCGAGGATCTCCGCACGGTTCTCTGCGCTTTCAAATCCAATGCCAGGGGCGGTGACGTCGTTCGCGACAACGAGATCGAGATCCTTCGCCT
>JBJSXZ010000017.1:0-1125 GCA_046086645.1 Candidatus Limnocylindrus sp. | reverse complement strand
CTCCGATCTCGCGAGCCGCCCTTTGTTGCCAGGTCTTTACCGCACCCCTCGATCGTGATCCCCATGAGAGACCACTTCGCCGCCCACTCAACGTTGAATGGCATCTTTGCCGCGCCACCAAACGGTGCGATTCGTCCCTTGTGGCCGCACCCTTTCGCCCAGGTCACATAGTCGGGCAGGCAGCGGTAGTGCACGGTGCTCCCATCCCAGTCGTCGGCGAGCGTCGTGCCGATACGGCCGCACGCCTCGCAGATCACCTGGATCGGCAGCCAGCCGCTCGGGCGCTCAACGTTGCTCACTCGTACGTAAAGGTCGCGAATCAGCTGCGCCTTATCGAGCGCGGTGCGAATGAACGGGTCCATCTTCCCGGTCGGGTAGATCTCCGATAGCCAATAAAACTCCGGGCGAATCCCCAGGCGCGCAAACGTCGGGAAGAAGAGGGTTCCAACAAAGTGTCGGGCGTAATTCGGTGCATCTGAGCCTTCGGGTGCTGGGACTCGGGAGAGTGGAACGCCCATGTAGCGCTCGACCGCATCGGGGGTGAGAAGCGCCTGCGCATCCATGGCGTCGAGATCCTCCACGCCGTAGCGGAACTCAACGGGAATCCCGCGAGCACGCAGAGCGCGAGTGATGGCGTCGTGGATGACGGGGCCGCGAAGGCTGCCAACATGAACTGTCCCCGATGGGGTTTTAGAGTCGTTGACGACCTGGGGTCCCGAGACGCGTGCGGCAAGTTCGTCGGCCCAATACATGGTGCGAATCCTAGCGCCCGTCGGAATCCTGCGAGTGGCCCTCCGCGATTGACGTGAGGCGTGCCCGTAAGGAGCGGAGTCCCGCCTCGTCGGCGAGGGCAACGAAGAGGGTGTCGTCGCCGGCGACCGTACCGACGATTTCGGGGAGTCGCAAGCGATCGAGCGAGGCGGCTACGGCGTGCGCACTGCCTGGGAGGGTGCGCAGGACGAGGATGCGGCCCGCCACTTCGGCGTCGAGGGGCACCTCGCGCACGAGGGCGCGGAGGCGCTCTTCGGCCGCCTGCTCCACGGAGCCGCCAGGTGGCAACACGTAGACGATGCTCCCGTTGCGCTCGGCTTTGGTGAGGCCGAGTTCGGTGATGTCACGACTCAG
>JBJSXZ010000016.1:0-2946 GCA_046086645.1 Candidatus Limnocylindrus sp. | reverse complement strand
CGCTCGACGTCTCCATCCAGAGTCAGGTGCTCAACCTTCTTGCAGAGCTGCGCGAAGAGAAGGGGCTCACCTACCTCTTCATCAGCCACAACCTTGATGTCGTCGGCTACTTTTCTGACCGCGTTGCCGTGATGTATCTCGGCACGGTGGTCGAGATGGGTCCCATCGAGCAGGTCTTCAAGAAGCCGCAGCACCCGTATACCGTTGCACTCCTCTCCGCCGTGCCGAAAATTGAGGCGCACGACGTCAAAGATCGCCTGATCCTCGCTGGCGAGATCCCGTCGCCGATCTACCCGCCTTCGGGCTGCCGCTTCCGCACGCGCTGCTGGCTCCGTGAACAGCTCGGGAATCCCGACCGCTGCACAACCGAAGAGCCAAAACTGGCCGCCTCGCCACGGCGCCCCGACGTGAGTGTTGCCTGCCACTTCCCTCTTGAGAATGGCCTCGCATCGACAACAGCCAAGGGACGTCAGGCGATCAAAGTGAAGACGAAGGCTGCTCCGAAGGGGCGAACCACCAAGAAGCGCTCGGTGCGAGCCTAACCCGTCGCACTAGCGCGATCCTCCGGCATCGGGGCGAAGGTGTGCCGCCGTTGAAGCTGCATAGCGCTCACGCAACGCACGCGCCGCCTCTCGCCGTGCTCCACCTGCCGGTTCATAGCGGCGTGCTGGCGCAACAATGGCACTCGTCGCCTCACGCAGTGAGCCATACGCACCAATCCCCGTCCCCGCAACGGCGGCGACGCCTGCCGCTGCCGCCTCGCCGATGCGCGGAACGACAACAGGGAGATCGAAGATATCGGCACGCAGCTGCGGTAGCCCGACAGGTGGGATCGCCGCACCAGAGAGCGGTCCGCCCGTTGCGCCTGTTGCCGGGCCTGAGAGGCGCACCTCGTCGATTTGCAGTCCCAGGTCACGCGCCGGTGCAAGCAGGTGTGCCACGGCAAGGGCACCCGCCTCGATCGCGGCACGAATCAAATGCGCTGGGTCGGTGATCTCGTCGGCATTGGCGCCGACGGAAAATGCATCGCTCGCGCTGCCATGCATGCTCCAGATTCCTGCGTCTGGCGTTCGTGCGATGAGGCTGCTTGCACTCAGTGGCAGTGCCATCGCCGCTTCGAAGAGTGCTCGGCGTTGATCATGCGCAGCCGCGGGGTGGCGTACGAGCAGTTCGTCCATCGTCCACTCCAAGATCTTCCCTGTGCCAGCGAAGGCGCCACCAAGCACTGCAAGGTTGCCGAACGGCGCGGGGGCAGGGCCGAGCCAGAGTTCGCCGGCGCGCGCATGGGCGATGCGTGCCCCATCGCTTGGCGAGACGGCCACGGCAACGCCGCCTGCGGTTCCACCAACATCGACGGCGAGGCCGGCGCGCGTAAGTCCCGCACCTACAACAGCCGCGAGCCCATCGTTGAGCCCGGCGAGTACGGGGATCCCTGCTGGGAGGCCGAGAAGGGCAGCCGACTCCGCCGTGAGCCCGCCCAAGCGGGTGCCTGGGCGAACTTCTGGAGGGAGGGCGCGCGCATCAAGCCCGACCCTCTCTCCACGCAGAGCCGCTCGCTCTGCATCGCTAAGCGAACGCGCAGGATCCCAGAATGAGGCGACGGCAACGCCGCTGAGTCGATAGGCTGCCGCGTCCCAGGTCGAAAGGAGCCAGGCCGCCTGCGCCGCATCTTCTCGACGCTCGCGCAGATACCAGCGTGCCTTTGGCAGCTCGGCGAGGAGCCAGCCCGAGCGACCGAGTGCCTGAGCGAGTACCGACTCGTCGCTTGCAGAGCGCCGATCGCGCCAGAGGATCATCATGCCGGCGGCAGTCCCATCGACGCGAAGTGGCACGAGACTCGGCCCATGTCCGCAGGCAGCGATCCCGCGCACCTCGACGCGACCCGCACCTGCTGCGAATGCGAGTGCGGCGCGGATGGTTTCGGCGATGGCGCTCCACCACGGCTCGATCGATTGTTCGCTGCCGCCATCGGGGGTCGTTATGTGCGGACCAGCACTGCCGCGCGCAAACGAGATGGGTGCACCCGAATCGACGTCAACGAGGAGTGCCTTAACGGAGGTAGTGCCGAGATCGAGGGCGAGGACAGCTGCGCGCGTCACGAGCGGGCGCGCGGCGCGGCGGTGAAGGTCAGCGCGGTCCGGCGCTGCGGCCGTTGTTGACGTACCACCAGGCGCTCGGGAAGACGCCAGCAGCAATCATAAGCTTGAGCACATCACCAACGAGGAACGGCGTCAGACCCTTGGCAATTGCGGTCGCGGCATCGAAGTGCGCAGCAACTGCAAGCCATGAGACGCCGAAGGCGTAGATCACGAGGTTGCCGATGACCATTGCGCCAACGGTGCCGAGTACGGTGCGATCCCAGCCGAGGTCAGCGAGGCGGCCAACAAGCCAGCCAGCGCCGAGCATACCGATGAGGTAGCCGCCCGTTGGCGCGAGGGCAAGTGCGCCGCTGCTGTTCGTGACAAAGCGCTCAATCCCATGCGTGCCCGACTGGAAGACGGGTGCTCCAAGCATGCCGATCGCGAGATAGAGGCCGAGGGAGGCGACGCTCCTGCGTGCGCCGAGCGCGGCACCAACAAGAAGGACGCCGAATGTCTGTCCAGTGATTGGGACTGGGGTGCCCGGGATAGCAATCACCACCTGTGCCGAGGCGGCGATGAGGGCAGTGCCGACAACCGCAAGCGCGAGGCCCTGAAGGCGGGAGCCGAGCCGCTCGCCGAGGAAGACGGGGAAGAAGAAGTCGCCAAGGGTCACCCCATACTCGGCTGCGGGAATCCGTCCGAGTGCTGGCATCGAGCGCCGGATCTGCATGAGTGCCTCCCCTGGGCCCAAACGTGCTGGGCGACCCTCCATATTCTACCCCGCCCAGGGTGCGCCGCCCGCGAGGGGGTAAGATGCGGACTCCACGTGGTGGCCATCGTTCAATGGTTAGGACCGCGGTTTGTG
>JBJSXZ010000015.1:0-2896 GCA_046086645.1 Candidatus Limnocylindrus sp. | reverse complement strand
CGCAACGCGGCACGGGCGATGCGCAGTGCCTCGGCGAGCGAGGGGTGCGCATTGGAAAGTGGCGCTGGCTCTGGTAGTTCTGCGTTCAGTGGCAGCGGCAGTGGGAAGCCAGCGGCAACCGCTGTGCGAAGTGTGCTCACGCGCGTTGCGAGCAGTGCGGCGAGAAGAAGCTCGGCATCGAGTCGCGGTGTGGTGCTCCCTACTTCCGTAAGGGCACGTGTTGCAGAGCGGAGCAGCGTGGCGCCGTCGGCCTCACGCGCAACAGCGGTGCGATCCGCCTCGTGCTCGTTCACTCGCTCGCCAGGCGTGCAGCCTGATCTGCTGCAGCGAGTGCTTCGTGAAACGGTGCAAGATCGCCATTGAGGACGCCGGCGACATCGAATTTATCGAAGCCGATCCGGTGGTCGGTCACGCGGTTCTGTGGCCCATTGTACGTGCGAATCTTTTCACTGCGATCGCCGCTGCCAATCAGCGCCTTGCGTGCCCGCGAGTCGGCGCTGCGACGACGCTCCTCTTCGGCGGCAAGGATACGACTGCGCAAGATTTCGAGGCCCTTCTCCTTGTTGCGCAACTGGCTACGCTCATCTTGCATTTCCACCACGAGACCACTGGGGATATGCGTGATGCGCACGGCGGAGTCGGTGGTGTTCACGCCCTGTCCGCCGTGACCAGATGCACGCTTCACGTCGATGCGAATGTCGCCTTCGGGAATGACGAGGTCGACCGCTTCGGCAACTGGGAGCACGACCACCGTTGCGGTGCTCGTATGAATGCGACCGGCAGACTCTGTGGCGGGAACACGCTGGATGCGGTGCACGCCGGCCTCCCATTTAAGGGCGCTCCAGGCGCTCTCGCCGGAGATCTCCACCATCCCTTCGCGAATGCCGCCAACCGGGGTCTCAACGAGTGTGGCGACCTCGGCCTTCCACCCCTGTCGCTCCGCATAGCGGAGGTAGGCTCGGAACAGCTCCCCGGCGAAAATCCCCGCTTCGTCGCCGCCCGCTGCGGGGCGCACCTCTATAAGGACATCGCGCCCATCATTTGGGTCGGGCTCGAGCAGGAGGCCTGGGAGGCGTTCAAGGATCTCGCGCTCGATCGCCTCGCCCTCGGTGCGCTCAGCAACCGCAAGGGCACGCATCTCTGCGTCGGCATCAGGGTCGGCCTCAAGCGCGCGGGCATCGACTATGCGTTGGCGCGCAGCGGTAAGTCGCTCGCCCGCCTCAGCAATCGGCGATGTTCGCGCAAGCTCGCGGCCGATGCGCGTAAGGATGGTGTGGTCGGCGAGTGACTCTGGGCGCGTGAGCTCCGCCTCTAGTGCCGCGCGGGCGGTGAGGGCAGCAGCAAGTCGAGCATCAAGTTGCGCGCGGTCGCTCACGGTTACAAGCTCCCGAGCGAACGGGACGTTGGTCGCTCTGATCCAACTGATGCCGCTGCTCCGTTTGCGTGGAGTGCAACGGTTAGTGCAACGATCGCAACGTCGTGCATCGCATCGTCGGGCTTTCGCGTGGTGATTCGCTGCACGGCGATGCCCGGAGCTGCGAGTGTGCGAGCAACGATGTTGGTGCGATAGCGGCCGAGGAGACGCAACACCTCGTAGGCAATCCCCGCAACAAGCGGGATGCCGATGATACGGCTGATGATGGTGCCGATCATGTCAAGGCGGCCCACGAGTGAGAAGAAGACGATGCTCACAAGGATCACCACCACGAGGAACTCCGTGCCACATCGAGGGTGTGCGGTTGGGTAGCGCGCGAGGTTCTGTCGCGTGAGTGGCTGCTCATTCTCCAATGTGTGGATCGCGCGATGCTCTGCGCCGTGATAGCGATACGTTCGATCAATGTCGCCACTGCGGCCAACCAGTGCGAGATAGCCGAGCAAGACGCACACTTGCAACATCCCGTCGAGTGCGCGTTCAACCAAGAGTGGCGTACCGCCGACCAGCCCGGTAAGGATCCCCGCGATAACGGCGGGGACCACGTTGAACCCGACGATGGCGACGAGTAGGGCTGCAAACAACATGCCGACAATTGCAATGCGCGAACTGACGGTTGCGGGCTCTTCGTCGCCAGCGGCAACGTCGGCGCTGCGCATGAGCCATCGCGCGCCGATCGCGAGCGTCTCCCACAGCACAAGCATGCCGCGTGCGAGCGGCAGTGCAACCGCCTTGTTACGGAGCTCACTCGATGGGAGCGGCTCGTGTGCGGTTGCGATCTCGCCCTCTGGCGTGCGTAGTGCTACGCCGATGTGTGTGGGGCCGCGCATTAAGACGCCGTCGACGAGGGCTTGTCCGCCATATGCAAGGAAGGGCTGCGACGTGCTTGTTGCAGATGCGGCAGCGGTTGTCAGCGCGTGTGGCAGCGCCGCAAACGACGCGCGTGTGAGGCGGTGGAGGCGACGCGTGCGCGGCACGGCGACGCCGTTACGGCGCCGCATACCGATCAGCGCGAGCGACCGAGGCGCTTCTGGAAGCGCTCGACCTGGCCGGCTGTGTCGAGAATCATCTGCTTTCCGGTGAAGAACGGGTGGCAGTTCGAGCACACTTCGGTCTTCAGCTCGTCCTTGCGTGTCGAGCCAACGGAGAACTTGATCCCGCATGCGAGGCAGGTGATTTGAATCTGCCCGTACTTTGGATGAATCTCTGGCTTCATCGTCGGCTCTCTAGGATTCTGAAGCGATCACATTGACGCGCTTCTTCACGCGCGACTCGTGATCAAACTTCACGGTGCCAGTGATCGTTGCGTAGATCGTGTAGTCGCTGCCGAGTCCAACGCCACGCCCTGCAGCAAACTGTGTGCCGAGCTGGCGCACAATGATGCCGCCAGCGCTAATCGACTCGCCGTCGCCAACCTTGACGCCAAGGCGCTGACCAGCGCTGTCGCGTCCGTTGCGGCTGCTT
>JBJSXZ010000014.1:0-1473 GCA_046086645.1 Candidatus Limnocylindrus sp. | reverse complement strand
CACCTGAGCCTGCTCTACCGCGGCGACATCGACGGCTATGGCAACTTTGGACGGCGCTGGATCCTCTCTTGCGAGACTCCGGTTGAGAAGGTGATCATCCACTCGGGCAGCCCTGAGTCCAACGGGGGTCACGAGGTCACGGTCCGCTACCCCAGCGGCTTCCCCGCGGTCTTCGTGTGGAACGGCAGCGCCTACACCACCTCGGCCTGCACCCTGACCGACACCCTCACGCGCCCCTCGGGCCCCAGTGGGCCCTACCGGCTCAGCCACATCGATGGCAGCACGATCGACTTCACGACCGCGGGCATGCCCTCCGTGCTCACCGACCCTCGCGGCAACACCACGACGCTTACCTACAACGGGAGCATGCAGATCGTGGGCTTCGAGGACGACCGGGGCTTCGACTACACCTTCACCGACAACGCCGACGGCTTCGTCGAGGAGTTGGACAACCCGACGCACCGGATCTGGACCTTCGACTACGACGCCGCGGGCAATCTGGTGAGCGTGCTTACCCCGGCGACGACGCACCAGACCAGCGGCGTGCTCTACGAGTTCGGCTACGACGCCTACGGGCGCATGACCTCGATCAAGGACGGTCGCGGCACGACCGTCAAGACCATCGGCTACATCAGCACAGGCTACCAAGTCGACTACATGACGATGGACGGCGACACGACCGACTTCGCGTACTCGAGCGGGCGTACGGACCGTACGGACCGCCTTGGGAACGTGTTCCGCACGCACTACACCGGGAACAAGATCACGCAGAAGGACATGTGGATCAGCAGTGCCGCGGCGTTCGTCCACACCTACACGTACGGCGGCGACGACTACCTGGCCTACGAGGTCCTGCCACGCGGCAACCGCATCGACTATGACTGGGACTCCAACGGGCTCCTTCTCGAGCGTCGCCACAAGACCAGCAACACGGGCAGCACGAACTCGTCGGACATCGTCCACACCTGGACCTACAGCAGCAACCGCGTGGCGACCTACACCGACCCGCTCGGGAACGTGACCGAGTACACCCGCAACGCCGCGGGCGACGTGACGCTGGTCGAGTTTCCCGACGTGACGAACCCGTCCTCCCAGACGGCCAGCCGCAGCTACACCTACAACGGTTCGGGCCAGCTGACGCAGGCGACGGACGAGGAAGGCAAGGTCACGGCCTACACCTACTTCACCACGGGCGACGACATCCACCTGCTGGAGAAGGTCGAGGTCGACCCCTCGGGCCTGGACCTGGAGACGGTCTACGGCTACGACGGATACTGGAACGTAGACAGCGTGACGCAGCCCGGCGGCCAGACGACCACGTACGTCTCGGATGCCCTGCGCCGGCGCATCGAGGAGGTGGGCCCGAGCAACCTCTACAAGCTGAAGTACGAGTACGACGGCGACGGGCGCGTAACCAAGAAGCAGGTCCAGAACCGCGACAAGGACAACAACGTCGACACGAGCAACGAGTGG
>JBJSXZ010000013.1:0-4706 GCA_046086645.1 Candidatus Limnocylindrus sp. | reverse complement strand
AGTGATCGAGCTCGGTACATCGTACCTGCAGTCTGTTGGCCTCCGTGACATTCAGGTGCATCTCAATTCTGTCGGGTGCCGAACCTGCCGCCCCGGCTACCTCGCTGTTCTCGCAAAACATTTTGCTGCGGTAGCAGATCGTCTCTCTGCCGTTGATCAGGCTCGGTTGGAGGAGAATCCACTGCGCCTCCTCGATTCCAAAGACGATGTTACAGGTGCCCATGCGAAGGGGGCCCCTCGATTCGTTGAGCATCTCTGCGCTGACTGCGCCGAACACGATCGTGCCGTTCGAGAGGGGCTCAGCATCGTCGGCGTTACGGTTGTTGATGCGCCTCATCTTGTGCGTGGGCTCGACTATTACACGAAGACCGCCTGGGAGTACCTCTTGCCGGGCGATCAGGGACAGCAGGGCGCACTCGGCGGTGGCGGACGATACGACGGGCTGGTCGAACTACTCGGTGGCCCCGCGACGCCTGGGGTCGGGTTTGCGATCGGTATCGACCGTGTGATCCTTGCGCTTCAAGAACGTGGCCTTGCCCCTGCGCCGCAGCGACCCCCTGCAGTGGTGGTTTGCGGTATCGAGCCAGGATCGGTCGGCATGCGCATCGCGATTGCCTCAGAGCTACGGGCTGCAGGCGTTTCGGCGCGCGCCGATGTGAGCTCGCGGAAGATTGGCAAGCAGCTGGAGTCTGCTGTGCGCGACAAAGCGATCGCCGTCATCATTGTTGAACCAGACGGCGATCTATCGTTGAGGGATCTCGCAGCTGGCAGCCAGGCAGAACCAGGCGCACGTGCCGTGGTTGTATCGGCAGCAGCGCAGCTTGCACGCACACAGGGGGGTAAATGAGCGAATCGTCGAATGCGCTCCAGACGCGCTATCGAAATGACGTGTGCGGCTCTTTGCGCGCAAGCAATGCTGGGCGATTCGTGCGCCTGGCCGGCTGGGTCCACCGCCGACGAGATCATGGGAGCCTCGTCTTTATCGATCTTCGAGACCGTTACGGGATCGTTCAAGTTGTGGTCGATGCTGCTGTCGCGCCAGAGGCACATGCAGCGCTGACCGATGTGCGAATCGAGTGGGTAATTTCCGTTGAGGGAAAAGTTGCCCTTCGCCGCGCAGGCACGGAGAACGACAAGCTTCCAACAGGGGCGATCGAGGTAGCTGGCACGAAGGTGGAGGTGCTCTCTCGCGCGAAGACCCCGCCGTTCTATATCAATGAGCCCGACGCACCAATTGATGAGAGCGTTCGACTGAAGTATCGCTATCTCGACCTGCGTCGCGAGCCGCTGCGGGAACGGCTCTTGTTGCGCAGTCAGATGGTTCAAGCGATCCGTGAGGTGCACCACGCCCACGGCTTTGTTGAGATTGAGACGCCAATATTGATTAAGTCCACGCCAGAAGGGGCACGAGACTTTGTCGTCCCATCACGCTTGCAGCCCGGCAGCGTCTACGCCTTGCCTCAGTCGCCACAGCAGATGAAGCAGCTGCTCATGGTCGCTGGCTTCGATCGCTACTTCCAGATCGCACGCTGCTTCCGCGACGAAGACTTGCGAGGTGACCGCCAGCCTGAATTCACGCAACTCGACCTCGAGATGAGCTTTGTTGATGAGGGTGGCGTTCGCAGCTTTGTTGAGGAGATGGTGATTGAGGTCACGAAGCGCACTCGGCCAGATCGAGCGATTCAGCAGCTCCCGTTCCCTCTCTTCACCTACGACGAGGCACTCGAGAGATATGGCTCAGATAAGCCGGACCTTCGATACGGTCTTGAGCTGTTCGACCTTGGTGCTGAACTCCCTGCCACAACAGGGTTCAAGGTGTTTGATGCGCCCCGCGCCGCTGGCGGCAGGGTGCGCGCAATCCGTGTCCCCGGACTCGGTGGCATCGCCCGTTCACAGATCGATGATCTTACTGAACGTGCGAAGCGATATGGTGCCGACGGGCTCGTCTGGATCTGCCTGCAAGAGGACGGTGCGGTGCGATCACCCATTGCGAAATTCCTTAGCGCTGAGGCAACGAGCGCACTCTGGTCGGCCACTGGCGGCGCAACTGTCGCAGCGGGCGGCGACCTGCTGTTGATTGTCGCTGGCGAACGCGTGCGTTCTGCGGAGGTACTCGGCCGCCTGCGCGTTGAAATTGCAGGGGAGATCGGCCTTGCCGACCCCGATATCCTCGCGTTCTGCTGGGTGCATCGCTTCCCCATGTATCAGTGGGAGAGTGAATCTGGACGGTGGGAAGCGACGCATAATCCGTTTAGTGCACCAGTGCCAGAGCACCGCGATCTCCTCACGACAAGCTCGGGAGACCTCACACGTCGTAGTGCAGGCGACCCGGCGGGTGGAGCACTTGCGCAACAGTACGATGTCGTGCTGAATGGATGGGAGCTTGGCGGCGGTTCGATTCGGATCCACGATCGTGAGCTTCTCGAGCGCTCCTTTGCCTTGATGGGTCACTCACTTGATGATGCACGCGCGAAGTTTGGTTCACTCCTTGACGCTTTTGAATATGGCGCACCGCCGCATGGTGGCATTGCGATTGGTGTTGAGCGCTGGGCTGCACTTCTCGCAGGCCAGACGAACATTCGCGAAGTGATGGCCTTCCCAAAAACTCAGTCGGGGAGCGACTTGATGCTCGAAGCGCCATCGGAGCCAGACCCTTCACAGTGGAATGACCTTGGTCTCACAGTGCGTCGCCCCATAGGGGGGGTAACCCGCACAAGGAAAGACGCTTAGTCGCGTCCGCTCGCCGCGTCGCCGCGCTGCTCCCAGGGGTCAACAGTGTCGTGGTTAGCTGGTGGCGCGTCATAATGCAACCGCAACAGTCCATCCGAAGCGACGACAGCAGCCTCATCGCCGCAGTCAACGTCAACGGGCTCGTCGGGCCGCTCACTCGCCGCAGTTTCAGTGAGCGGAGTCAGTCGAATGGGACCACGAACCGTGTTGTACGTTGCTGCAAGCGTTGCCTGCTGCATACGCCCGTGCGCACTGATCAGAGTGGTAATCGTCTCGGGGTCGATGCCTGCATGGCTTAACGGGAGGCGTATGATGGCGCTCGTGGCAGCCACGGTGCGACGGGCCACTGCGCCAGCTGCATCGAGGTCACTTGTGCCCACCGCTTGAGCAAGTTCTGGCAGTTTTGCGCCATCTGGCAGGCCCGAAACGAGAACCGGATTGGCGCCCCCTGACCAGGCGGCTTCGATTAGTCGATCCAGCGCCACATGGCTCAGAGGCTCCCGCTCGGCAACGATCAACGCAGCGACAGTCATGCCTTCAGTATACGCAGCGCCGAAGCGTGCGAGAATCTCCCAGATGACCACTGTGAACGCTCCAGCAGGCCTTGTCGCACAGACGGGAATTCGTACCGTTGGCATCGTCGCGCACGTCGACCACGGCAAGACAACGCTCGTAGATAGCCTCCTTCGCCAGAATGGCGCATTCCGGGCCAATGAGGAGCTTATCGAGCGCGTGATGGATAGTGGCGACCTCGAGCGCGAGAAGGGGATCACGATCCTCGCGAAAGAGACTGCGATTCAGTTTAAGGGTGTCCGAGTCGTCATTGTTGACACGCCAGGACACGCAGATTTCGGTGGTGAAGTCGAACGCAGCCTCCTCGCGGTTGATGCAGTGCTCCTCCTTGTCGATGCATCAGAAGGACCACTGCCACAAACCCGATACGTGCTCTCGAAGGCACTTGCGCGATCGCTACCTGTCATTCTGGTCATCAACAAGATCGATCGTGCAGATGCGCGCATCAGCGAAGTAATCGATGAGGTGTACGAGCTCTTCCTTGATCTCGGCGCAGATGAGAAGCAGATCGATTTCCCCATCATCTACACCAACGCGCGCGCAGGCACGGCGACGCGTGACCTCGCCGTACCAGGTGCTGACCTCATCCCACTCCTCGACTGCGTTCTCGAGACCGCGCCCGCTCCGATGCATGAACCTGGCCACCCGCTGCAGGTGCTTATCACCAACCTTGCAGCGAATGATTTTGTTGGACGTATCGCAATCGGAAGAATCCGCAACGGGGTTGTGCGCAAGGGTGCGAAGATCACGATTGTTCGAGATTCGGGGAATATCTCTGGAACGGTGACAAGCCTGACGCTCCCGGTCGGGATTGAGCGAACCGAAGTACCAGAGGCTGGGCCAGGCGAGATCGTCGGCATCGCCGGTATCGCTGACGCAGAGATAGGTGAAACGATTACCGACCCGGCAGACCCACGCCCGCTGGAGCGCTTGCGTGTCGACCCGCCGACGCTCCAGATGACCTTCGGCGTCAACACCAGCCCGATTGGCGGCAAGGAGGGGAAGTTCCTGACCTCACGCCAGCTCAAGGCGCGCCTCGAGAAAGAGGTACTCGGCAACCCAGCGATTGAGGTGAGCCCAACCGATACAGGCGAAGCTTTCCAGGTGCGCGGGCGCGGCGAATTGCAACTCGCGATCCTCGTCGAGCAGATGCGTCGCGAAGGGTTCGAACTTGAGGTTTCGCGGCCAGAGGTACTCCTGCGCCGTACCGAAAACGGCATTGAGGAGCCGTTTGAACGTCTCACGATCGACGTCCCAGTTGATTTCGTTGGGACCATCACTGGCATTCTTGCCGAACGCCGAGCGAAAATGGAGAACATTTCCCACGGTGCCGATAATCGCGCGCGCGTTGACTTCTTGATCCCCACGCGCGGCCTAATCGGCGTTCGCGGCCGCATTCTCAC
>JBJSXZ010000012.1:0-18380 GCA_046086645.1 Candidatus Limnocylindrus sp. | reverse complement strand
GCGAAACCTGGTCGACATGCCAGCCAGGAATTCGAGCGAGCGCACCCACCGCATCTGCAAGCGTGGCGGCAGGGTCGTCAAGATTTGCCCCGACCCCCAGGAAGAGTTTGCGCTGCGGCATATGCGTGACGGTAGCGCCGCGTAGGATCTGCTGCATGGAGAAGCACCTGAGTGCCCGAATCGTCGAGGAGATTGCCGCCGCTGGACCGATGCCCTTCACGCGATTCATGGAACTTGCACTCACCGACCCTGCTGACGGGTACTACACGGGGCCAACCGTACGCGCAGGAAAGACGGGCGATTTCATCACGGCCCCAGAGCTCCACCCACTACTCGGTTCGGCGATCGCGCGCACTGCTAGCGAAGCGTGGCAGCGCATTGGCACCCCAACATCGTTTACCTGGATCGAGTTTGGCGCTGGCGCAGGTGCGCTTCTGTGCGCCGCAGTCGAGCAGTGGCATCGCGATCACGCGCCAATCCTCTCCGCACTCAACGTCATGATTGTTGAGGCAAACCCCTATCGTCGAGAAGAACTGCAGACACGGTTGCGTGCACTCCCTGGCGGAGGGCCGCAGGTTCTTCCACTGCAGCCGGCGCAGGCCGGCATCGTAATTGCAAATGAATTCCTTGACGCTCTGCCATTTCATATTCTTGTCGGACGGCCCACGAGCAAGCGCGGCTTCATGGAGCGGTGCGTCAGCGTCGCGCCAAACACAGCAGATCTCTGTTGGGTGGAATGTGAGCCAAAACACAGCACAGTCGATCGCCTGCGGGAACACCTTGCGGGCCACCCGCTCGTTGAGGGCCAACTTGCAGAAGTTTCGCTTGCGACAACAGCATGGGTTGCGGCACTCCCCTCGCTCCTATCGAGTGGTCTCGTACTGGTGCTCGACTACGGGCGTGTGGGCAGCGAACTTCGTGACCCGGCAACTCGCATGGCGGGAACCGCACTCGCGTATCAAGGTCATCGCGCGAGCACCAATCTTCTTGCAGAACCTGGTGAGCGCGACCTTACCGCACATGTTGACCTCACGGCCCTCCGGGGCGCGGCGGCCGCAGCCGGCCTCACACACATCGCCGCAACTACGCAGGCCGCCTACCTTGCGAGCGCGGGGCTCGACGATGAGGTGGCTCGCCTGCGCACTGGGCCGGAAGCAACGCTCGAAAGCGCCCTCGCCGTCCGTGGGGCACTTGCCCACCTGATGGACCCTCGCCGGATGGGGGGCTTTGCCATTGAGGCCTTCGCTCTCGGCTCAACCGAGCAGCGTGCCCGCCTTGCTGACGAGGGAAACCCGCTCCCTGGCATGGCGGCTCCGATCCGTCGCCTCGTCTAGAATCTCGGCAGGATCCCCTCGCGCCCCATATGGGGCCTGGAACGGGCGCGGATCCCCGGCAGAGGAGCGTCATGACCGGTCTCTGGTATGTCCTCGGGTTTGCAGGCGCCGGCGTCTCGTTCGTCTTCCTCACCATCGGACTCGCCTGGCTGATCTCCCACCGCGTACGGGGAAGCCGCGGCAAGCAGCTCCCCTACGAGTCGGGGATCGACACCTATGGCGACACCCACGGCCGCTTCGGTCTCTCGTTCTATCTCTACGCACTCCTCTTCGTGGCCTTCGATGTTGAGATTGTCTTCATCTACATCTGGGCGCTGAACTTCAAGGTGCTGCTCATCGAGGGACTCGTCTCAATGGCGGTCTTTATCGGCGTCCTACTTATAGGACTCGCCTACGCGTGGCGCAAAGGGGTGCTCTCGTGGCGATAAACGATCCGCGCACGGACGGTAACCTTCCAGCCGTTACGCCAGAGCGCAGCGTTCGCACGCCACTCATCATTCCGAACACGCTCTATACAACGGATGACGCGCGTGCCTATGGTGGAATCCCGCTCGAAGAGCATCCAAATCTTGAACTTGCTCGCTACGCCGCAACAGGTGACGGGCGTGTTGATGATGCGCGTTGGAGCGGCGCACTCGCAGCCATTCCAACGAAGGCCGACGTCGTGCTCGACCTGATTCGCGCGAATAGCCTCTGGCCGCTCCTCTCAGGTCTCGCCTGTTGCGCAATAGAGATGATGTCCACGGCCACGCCAAAGAACGATATCGACCGCTGGGGGATGTTCCCCTTCCGCGCTTCACCGCGACAGGCAGACGTCTTGATCGTCGCTGGAACACTAACGACGAAGATGGCCGAGCCACTCATTCGGCTCTGGGAGCAGATGCCAGAGCCGAAGTGGGTGGTTGCGATGGGCGACTGCACCTGTTCCGGTGGCAGATATAAGCGCAGCTACTCCGTTGTGCAAGGCATCGATCGCGTGATGCCAGTCGACGTCTACATCCCTGGGTGCCCACCGCGACCAGAGGGGCTGATCTACGGAATGATGAAACTGCAGCAGCTTGTGAAAGATCGTCGCGGACACTGGAACGAGCGGGCCATCGGACCGACTGTGCCGGAGGGAATCTAATGGACAGCGCACTCGCAACCCTCCTCGCCACGAAGTTGGGAGAGAGGCTGCTCCTCCCTGTGCGACAGCGATTTGACGAGACAGAGATTCGCGTCTCCATCGCACATGCAACGGAGACGCTACGAATCCTCCGCGACGATCCAATGTTGGAATTCAACATGCTCATCGACCTCTGTGGTGTTGACACTGGAGAAGAGATGCAGGTTGTCTATCACCTCTCTTCGTCGCGAAGCAGCGACTGGTTGCGCCTTATCGTTCCGGGGCTCGAGCGCAACGCCCCGAGAATTGCGTCAGCAACGTCGATCTGGCCAGGAGCGGAATGGATGGAGCGCGAAGCGTACGACATGTTCGGCATCATCTTTGAAGGGAACCGCGATCTGCGTCGCATCTACATGCCCGACGATTATCGAAGTTTCCCGCTGCGGAAAGATTTCTATCTTGCCGACGACGCATCGCGCTCACCAGCCGCCGGCGTGCGCAACATGGAGCGTGCAGGAACGCCGCACGACGCAACGCCAGCGACGGCACTTCGTCGCACAACGGGGGCCTGATCCATGCCGCAGCAGACGCGCCCCTCACTTGACGATCCACGAATTTCCATCCCTGCGGGATCAGAGTGGTATGAGCCGGCGCCGACGCCGCAGACCGAGCGCCAGGCAGAATTCCTCACGCTGAAAGACGGCGAGATGTTCGTCAACATGGGGCCGCAACATCCATCCACGCACGGCGTACTCCGCGTTGTCATCAAGATCGACGGCGAGAAGGTTGTTGACCTCGACCCAGTGCTCGGCTACCTGCATCGTGGCGTAGAGAAGCTTTGCGAAAACGCCGACTACCACCAGGCGATCTGCTACACCGACCCACTTGAATATGTAAGTTCACTCTTCTGCGAAGCGGCACCTGTTGCAGCATTCGAGAAGTTGATGGAGGTCGACGTACCGCGTCGCGCACAATACATTCGCGTCCTCACGATGGAGTTGAATCGCATCGCCAGCCACACGCTCTTCCAGGGGTGGATGGCGCTAGACCTTGGTGGCCTCACGCCAATCCTCTGGTCGTTTATCGAGCGCGACGAGATCGTCGACATGCTCGCTGCCCTTACCGGACAGAAGCTCCTGTACAACTACTACCGAATCGGCGGCGTGAACGGCGACCTTAACCACGAGTTCATGAGCCGACTTGGCACCTGGATGAGCCGTGCTGCCGCACAGATCGACTCGAATCTCGGCTTGATCAACGAGAACGAACTCTTCGTGCGCCGCACCCGTGGCCTCGGCGTGCTCGATGCGAAAACGGCGCTCCGCATGGGGGTGACCGGGCCAAACCTCCGCTCAACGGGCGTCCCGTATGACCTGCGCCGTGATCGTCCCTACCTCGTCTACCCCGAGCTTGAGTTCGACATCCCGACCCGAACCGAGGGCGACTCGCTTGCGCGCTACCTCGTTCGCATCGACGAGATCAAGCAGTCGATTCGCATCATCGATCAGGTGTTACACGAGATGCCAGACGGACCAGTGATGGCAAAACTTCCACGCCTGATTCGCCCGCGGCCAGGCCGCGCATTCGGGGCAGTTGAGGGGCCACGCGGTGTCTATGGAACATACGCAATCAGCGACGGCACAGATCAGCCGTTCCGCATGCGCATCCACGATCCGTCATTTGTGCATCTTCAGCTTGTCGGGCCACTCACGCGCGGCAATCTGATCGCCGACACGATGGCGGTCATGGCGAGTCTTGACCCGGTGATGGGTGGAGTCGACAAGTGAGCGGAGCAGCACTCGTCTGGGCGCGCCTCACACCAGCGGGGCGCATCCTCGCCGTACTTCTGCCCGCTCTTGCCGTTGGCGGCGCGCTCACAACCGCGCTCCTCGTCGTATTCGGAGGCGCAATCGTGGCAACAATTGGTGCAAATCTTCCAATCGTGCGCTTCCTTGCAGCATCGGTGATCACGTTCTTGATCACGGTGCCAACCGCCTTCCTCTTGATTTATATGGAGATGAAGATCATCGCGCTCATGAACCTGCGCATCGGGCCCGATCGCATCGGGCCAGCCGGCGCCGTGATGAGTATCGTGCACGGCCTAAAAGTATTGATGAAAGAGGATTACACCCCACCAAGTGTCGATGTCCCCGTCTTCACGCTTGCACCGGTGGTTGTCTATCTCGCAAGCTTCATGACGGTGATGGTGATCCCATTCGCACCCGAGTTGACAAGCGTCGGACTCGAGCTTGGCCTCCTCTACTTCTTTGCAATTGGTGGCCTTGGCGTTGTGGGATTGATGATGGCAGGCTGGTCATCGTTCAATAAGTACTCACTGCTCGGCGGCATTCGCGCTGCGGCGCAGGCAATCAGCTACGAGATTCCACTTACGCTCTCGGTTGTCGGCATCGTCATTCTTACCGGCACACTCTCGCTGCCGAAGATCGTTGCGGCGCAGTCCGGTTCGCTGCTCGACTGGTTCATTTTTCGCCAACCACTCGCTGCGATCATCTTCTTTATAGCAATTACTGCTGAGGCGAACCGCACGCCATTCGATAACACTGAGGCAGACCAAGAGATCGTCGCCGGATTCGCAACCGAGTACTCAGGCATGCGCTTCGGCTTCTTCTTCTTTGCGGAATACGTCAACGTCTTTATTGTCTCCGCACTCTTCTCCGCAGTGTTTCTCGGCGGGTCAAATGCGCCGATCGTGCTCCCCTTCCACCCAGAGATCATCATCAACCTTGGTTCACTCGGCGTAATGTTGCCCATCCTTGCGGGCATCGCGCCAGTGATCGGCACACTGGTCTGTGCCGCACCAATTTGGTTCGCGAGTTCGCGCATCAAGACATGGCAGGCACTCGTCGCCGGCTTCCTTATTTTTGGCGGGCTTTCGACAGCGGTCATCGGGTTCTGGGCCTGGGCGATGATCCCCGCGCTCGGTAATCTAATCTGGTTCCTCGTCAAAACCTTCAGCCTCGTCTTCGTTTTCGTATGGATGCGCGGAACCCTGCCGCGAGCGCGCATCGACCAGCTGATGGGCTTCGCTTGGAAGTGGCTCTTGCCGGCATCGCTGCTTAACATCTTCGCAACGGCACTCGCGGTGCTGCTCACAACGTCGGGAGGCAACTAGTGGCGCGGATTCCAGGCTCGGGTCTCGTGCGCGGAATGGCGCTTACGCTGACGCGCTTTTTCCAGCCAAAGCGCACCGTCATGTATCCAGAGGCGAAGCCCGACATTCCACCACGGAATCGTGGGCGCCTCGAACTCGTCACCGACGAACATGGTGCGCTTAAGTGTGAGACCTGCTTCCAATGCGCACAGGCGTGTCCGATTGAATGCATCGATATGGGCGGGACCGACACGAAGGGGCGATTCGCCGTGCATTGGGGCCCCGCTGAGCAGTATGCCGAGCGACGGGAAGAGTCGGCCTTGCGCCGCTCTGGGCGAACCGTTTCTGACGCTGCTGCGGCGCAAGGGAGCACCATCGACCTCACGGCGGTTGATACAACGCTCGAACAGTTCGATTACGACCCACACGCGATGCTTGGAATCCTCGAGGGGATCCAGGCGGCATACGGGTACCTCCCCGTCGACGCACTGAAGCGCGTGAGTCGTGCGACCGGCGCCTGGTACGCCATGGTGTACGGGACGGCAACCTTCTACCGCCACCTGCGCTTCGAGCCAGGGCGGACCCGCTCGATCGCAATCTGCCGCTGTGCCCCCTGCCTTGCCGCTGGCACAGGCCGCGTCGCCGGGACACTCACCGCAGAGTTCAATACCGAGCTTGGGCGGGCGATCCCCTGGAGCAACGTGCGCCTCGAGACACTTCCTGGCCACCTCGCAGAGGCCTCCTCGCCCCTCGTTGTTATCGACGGCGAGCAGCAGCGTGATTTGAACGCGCGCAACGTTGAAACGTGGACCGCCGCCCTCGCTGGGAGGTATGCCGTATGAACCAACCTACAGCGCCAAAAAGCTGGTCACAGCCGCTCCTTGGTTCAGACCTTGCGCCGTGGGCTGGCCTTCGCGCAGCAGTCGCCGCTGGCCCGCATGCCGTACTTGCGGCACTCGACGCCGCCCAACTTCACTGCCATCGAGATGGCGGCGCATCGGTCGCGAGCTCGTGGCGCGCGACTGCAGCCACCACGGGTGAGACGCGCTACGCCGTTGCACATGCTTACGAATCCGACCCAGCGCTCTTTACTACACGCCTCCTCCTTGAGCAGAACGCGCAAGCCGTTGTCGAGGGTCTCGCCATCGCCGCCTTCACCGTGGGTGCGCGCGAGGCGATCGTTGCGCTCCGCGCCGATGATGAGCAGGGGGCACGCGCCATCGAGACGGTGATCGCGAACGGCGTGCGCGAGGGGGCGTTCGGCTCAATCGCACTACGCGTGCGCGCCTTGCAAGGCTCATCGATGATCGGCGAGTCAACGGTGCTGATGAAGGCGCTCGACGGAAAGCGCGGTCAGCCAGAACAAACACCGCCGTACCCCTCAACCGTGGGCTACCTCGGAAAGCCGACAGCTGTGACGCGCGCGGCAACGCTCGCAGCGGTGCCGTGGATCCTGGTACACGGTGCGGCGGAATACGCAGCAATTGGTGATCCAGCTGAGCCTGGAACAATGCTCGTCCAGATCGGCGGAGCAGTCGGCACACCAGGAGTTCTCGAGGTTCCAACAGGGACGATACTCGCCGACATCGTCGCAGCTGCGGGCGGCGCGGCAACATCGGCAACATTGAAAGCGCTCCTTGTTGGTGGGCCAGCCGGTGGGTTTATCCCAGCGCAACTACTCGCGGCAACTCCGTACAGCAACGCCGGACTTCTCACTGTTGGCGCGCGTATCGGCTCTGGCGCAGTGTTGGCACTCGACACGAGCGTAGAGATTCCAGAACTTGCGGCAACGCTCACGCGTTGGAGTGCAGACGAAGCGTGCGGTAAGACAATCCCGTGCCGCATTGGCACCCGACGCCTCGCCGAGATCGGGCAGCGCTTCGTTGACGGACTCGCTGGACCTGCCGATGCCGCACGACTACAGACGCTTGCGGCCGACATTGCCGACAGTGCGCTTTGCGTGCACGAGGCACAGGCGTCAACGCCACTCTTGAGCGGGATGCGATACTTCGAACACGAGTTCCTTGGAGATGCAGTGAGCGTTGAATCCACGAGAATTGGACGGAGCTGAAATGGCTGGCTTGATTGAACGACCAACGCAGATCGTGACCAACAACGCAAACGATGCTGCCGTCGAGCGACTCCTCTCCACCCGTAGCCCACAGCGACCCCAGCGCACACCAACATTCTATGTAGAGATCGACGGAAAGAAGCTCGAAGCGTTTGAGGGACAAACCATTCTCGAGGTATGCCGCGCAAATGGCATCGAGGTCCCAACGCTCTGCTATGACCCGAAGCTGCCAGGGTTCGGCGCCTGCCGCATGTGCGTAGTCGACGTTGAGGGGTGCGACCAACCACAGATCAGCTGCTCAGTAGCGGCGGAGCCGGAACAGATTGTTGCAACGCAAACCGATCGGCTTCGTGAAATTCGCAAGACAAACCTTGAGCTGATTTTCAGCGACCACAACGCCTACTGCTTGCCGCCGTGCCAGAACAAGTGCCCAAGCCACATTGACATTCCAGGATTCCTCAAGGCGAACGCAGAGTCAGAATTTCGCGAGTCTGCACGAATCTTCAAGCGCACCATTCCATTCCCAAGCGTGCTCGGCCGTGTCTGCCCGGCACCATGTGAAGATCACTGCCGCCGCGATGAGGTAGATGAGGCGATCGCTATTCGCGATAGCCACCGCTACGCAGGCGACCAGGTGTTGAAGGCGATGTGGGACGAGAATCTCGATCCACCCGTGCCGTTTGAACTGCAGCCAAAAAGCGGCAAGCGCGTTGCCGTCATCGGCTCCGGGCCAGCAGGCGCATCTGCTGCGTACTACCTGCTCATTGCCGGCCACGAGGTCACCATCTATGAAAAAGATCCAGAGCCGGGCGGCATGCTTCGTTATGGCATTCCGCAGTACCGCCTGCCAAAGATCGAGGTGCTCGATGGCGAGTACCAGTCGATCACCCGCCTCGGTGGTCGATTCGAGTGCGGCAAGATGCTCGGCCGCGACTTCACCGTGGCCGACCTTAAGGCGCAGGGCTACGATGGCGTGGTCGTCGCGATCGGCTGCTACGACACCAACGACCTCGGCATTCCAGGCGAAGAGGCGGATGGCGTCATCGATGGACTCGACTACCTCCATACGGCCGCGCTCGGCCTGACCTACCCGAATCACGAAGGGAGCCGCGTCGTCGTGGTTGGCGGCGGCTACACCTCGATGGACTGCGCGCGAACGAGCGTGCGCCAGGGGGCAAAAGAGGTCACCCTCGTCTACCGCCGCGACATGAAGGACATGCCTGCCGCCGACGAGGTGCACGAGATGATCGAAGAGGGCGCCCGCGCCATCTTCCAGGCGGGCCCAACGCGCGTGATTGTCGATGCCAACAACAAGGTGACTGGGCTTGAGTTCATCCGCATGCAGCTCGGAGCGCCAGATGCGTCGGGCCGCCGCCGACCCGAACCAGCCCCCGGCACCGAGTTCATCATTGAGTGCGACCGTATCCTCAAGGCGATCGGCCAGGGCCCAGACATGACATGGGCGAGCGTTGGTGCAGACGGCGTCGCCACGACGAAGAACGGCCGGCTGAAGGCCGACGCGGTCACCTTCCAAACCGGTCGTGACGGCGTCTTCGGGTGCGGTGACCTTCGCAACGGAGCGACAACCGTCGTGGCCTCGATCGCCGATGGTCGCCGCTGTGCCTATGCGGTCGACGCGTATCTTCAGGGTCTCGACCTTGGAGAGATTCGCAATCGCCAGACTCTCGCCGAGCCACAGCCGGAGTTCCTCAGCATCGTTCCGTTCACTGCCGAGGTGAAGGAACCGCGACTTCGCTTGAAGGCACTCCCAGCTGAGGCGCGCAAGAGCGACTATGTGCAGTACGAGATTCCGTACACGAAACCAGAGGTGATGGCAGAGAGCACGCGCTGCCTGCAGTGCACGTGCGAAGCAATTGGCTTCTGCGATCTGCGTCGCCTCGGCATTGAATATGGAACAACACTAAAAACTCTTGAGAAAGAGCACCATGGCGGCGCAGGGTTCCGCTCAATCACCGAAAATCGCTGGACTGGCGCGAACCACGACTACGTTCGCGACGACTCACACGCATTCATCTTGCGCGAGCCCTCGCGCTGCATAGACTGTGGACGCTGCGCGAACGTCTGTGCCGAAGTAGTTGGTGCGGCGTGTTACGACTTCATGCGCACAGGATTTGACACACTTGTTACGACAGCGCTCGACATGAGCCTCAATGAGTCGCCATGCGTCTCGTGTGGCCGCTGCGCCGAAACATGTCCAACCGGTGCGCTGATGCCAAAGCCACGCATCCTCACGAAGTACGAGGTTGATGAGTCGCGCTGCATCCTCTGTGGCATCTGCGTCGATGCATGCCCATATGATGCCCTTCGTAGCGGCTTCGACTTTGAGTTGGCACACGTAGACCGCAGTGAGCCAATGATTGACCTCATCGCGCTCTCGAAGATTGAGCGAACATCTGAAGCAACGTTCATTCGCGGTGAGAGCAATTGGGAGAACACTGTAGCGGGCAAACGGTACGACCCAGCGCGCCAGCTCCCGGTCTTGCCGTCAAGCTTGCGAGATCGCTAGTATGCCGCTCCCCCCAACAATTCCGTTCATTGGCATCACCTGGGCTGACGCACTTTTTCTGCTTCTTGGCGGCGTCGTACTCGGTTCCGCAACACTCGTGGTGCTTGGTCGTGACATCATTCGCAACGGTCTGATGCTGATCCTTACCCTCGGCGCACTTGCAGGCATCTACGTGGTGCTTGGCGCAAGCATCGTGGCCGGAGCCCAGGTGCTCGTTTACATCGGCGCGATCAGCGTGCTCATCCTTTTTGCAATCATGCTGACACAGTCAAAATCGGCATCGGCACAGCTGAACTTCCAAACGCAAGCGCTCCCCGCCGCCCTCGCGTCTGCGCTGATTGGCAGCCTCCTTGCCGTCGCCCTCGGCGCAACGCAATGGGGGAGCACCGTAGATAACGACACGCCAGATCCTGCAGGCACCGCAACTGCTGCCGCAGTGCTCTTCGGGCCGTGGCTCCTCGCATTCGAAGTCGCCAGCGTATTGATTCTTGCTGCGGTGATTGGCGGGATCTATCTCGCCATGAAGCCAGCCGACAGTGAAGAGATAGAAGCATGAGCATGATCGCTGGGCATCTTGAGCCATATCTCGTGCTCTCGTCACTCCTCTTTTCTATTGGTGCCTTCGGCTTCCTCGCACGACGAAACGCAATCAGCATGCTGATGAGCATCGAGCTCATGCTCAATGCAGTGAATCTTGCTGCGCTGGCGTTCGGCGCATTCATGCCGACGCTCGCTGGCCAGGGTGTCGCCTTTGCGCTCCTGATCATCGCCGTGGCGGCAGCTGAGGCAACGGTCGGCCTTGCGATCGTGATCGCTATCTATCGCAATCGAAAGACCCCACTCGTCGACGAGTACGATGCGATGAGGCAGTAATGACTGACGCACCACTCTCCAGCGCGCCGCTCCTCCTGATCCTTCCGCTCATCGGCTTCGCCTTTACCGCAGCCTTCGGGCGCCGCCTCGGCAAGCGTGCTCACATCGTCCCGCTCGTTGCCATCGCCGCCGTGTGGGTGCTCGCGATGGGCCTTGCGATCCCCGCCCTCCTTGGCGACCCGGCCCTTGGCGGCGAGGGGAGTTCGCTCACCCTCTTCACTTGGATCGCTTCGGGCGATCTCATCTTCAAGGTGGGGATTCACGTCGACGGGCTGACCGGCGCTCTCCTCCTCGTCGTCACGAGCGTTGGCGCCCTCGTGCACCTCTATAGCGTGGGCTATATGAGCCACGACGGTTCATACTGGCGCTTCTTCGCCTATCTCAACCTCTTCATGTTCTCCATGCTCCTCCTCGTACTCGCAGACAACCTCCTCGTCGTCTTCGCCGCCTGGGAGCTGGTCGGTCTCTCCTCATACCTCCTCATCGGCTTCTGGTACACGAAGCGCGAGCCAGGGCTCGCAAGCAAGAAGGCATTTATTACCAATCGCGTCGGCGATGTCGGCTTCGCCCTTGGACTCATGGGCCTCGTCGCCGTCTTCGGCTCGCTCGATATCCACACGATCCTCGCGGGGATCGAGGCGGGCGCACTTACGGGTCCTGCGGCAACGGTGATTGCGCTACTCGTCTTCTGTGGTGCGGTTGGAAAGTCGGCGCAGTTCCCACTTCACGTCTGGTTGCCAGACGCCATGGAGGGGCCAACACCCGTCTCCGCGTTGATCCATGCAGCAACGATGGTGAATGCTGGCGTCTATCTCGTTGCACGCATGAGTCCGTTGTTTGCCGCCAGTCACGAGGCGATGTTGATCGTTGCAGCAATTGGCATCTTCACGGCAATCTTCGCCGCATCCATTGCATTCACGCAGACGGATATCAAGCGCGTGCTTGCCTTCTCAACACTCTCGCAACTCGGCTATATGTTCGCGGCACTCGGCGTTGGTGCATGGATCCCTGCGATCTTCCACTTGATCACACACGGGTTTTTCAAGGGACTTCTCTTCCTTGGATCAGGATCCGTGATTCATGCCGTTGACGGCGAGCAAGAGATGCCGAAGATGGGCGGGCTTGCTCGCAAGATTCCGATTACCTACGCGACGATGTTGATCGGAACGATTGCGATCGCGGGACTCCCGCCACTCGCCGGGTTCTGGTCGAAAGACGAGATCCTTGGTGAAGCGTTTAAGTTCGGCTTTGGGTGGGTCTGGCTTGTCGGACTCCTCGTCGCAGGCATGACCGCCTTCTACATGTTCCGCCTGATCGGGATGACCTTCTGGGGGGAGAGCCGCGTCAATCCGACGGTGCATGTGCACGAGTCGCCGTGGACGATGACACTGCCGCTCGTTGCACTGGCCGTGCCAACAATCGTCGCGGGCTTCTTGCTTGGATACCCCTTTGCCGACGGCATCCTCGTTCACGGGCTCGAGCCAGTCTTTGCGCCAGCAAATGAACTCCTTGGCCACGAGCACGAAGCCTGGACGCTGTTTGGCATCGACGGACTCCTCATGTTGGCGAGTGTCACCATCGCTGCAATCGGAACAGCTATCGGCATCCGGCTCTTCGGCAGCGACCACTCGCAGCTCCTCTCCTCTATCACCACACGCCTCCGCCCGCTCTATGAGGGGAGCAGGAGCCGCTGGTACTTTGACGACCTCAACGACCTTGTGTTTGTACAGGCGGGTGGGCGCGTGGCTCGCGCACTCTGGTGGTTTGATCGACGCGTGGTTGACGGTGCAGTGAATGGTGTCGGCACGATCGCATCATCCAGCGGCCGTGGGCTGCGCCAGATCCAAACTGGTCGCGTGCAAAACTACGCACTCGGCATCGCAGTGGGACTTATCGCCATGGTGATCATCTATCTCATGGTGGCAGCATGAGTGGCATGCCGATCCTCTCGCTGATCACGTTTTTGCCACTTCTTGGCGCAATTTCCGTTGCACTGTTGCCATCATCGCGTCCAGGTCTCTTGCGCGGTACCGCACTCGCCGTTGCACTTGCAACATTTGCACTCAGCCTCGTAATGATGCTTGGCATCGACGTGCGCGGGAGCGAGTTCTCACTGACAGAACAGGTCTCGTGGATCCCTTCATTTGGGATCACCTATCACCTCGGGGTAGATGGACTGTCGGCTGCACTCGTAGTGTTGACCACATTGCTCAGCTGGATCTGCATCCTCGCGAGCTTCGGCCCTATCAAGACCCGCGTGAAGGAGTACTTCATCAGCTTCCTGATCCTTGAGACAGGAATGCTCGGCGTCTTCCTTTCGCTCGACCTCTTTCTCTTTTACATCTTCTGGGAGATCGTCCTCGTCCCGATGTACCTGATCATCGGCATCTGGGGTGGCGCAGAGCGGATCTACGCAACCGTCAAATTCGTCTTGTACACACTCGTTGGCTCGCTCCTCATGCTCGTCGCCATGCTCGCGACAGCCTTCAGCCACCAGGTGGCGACAGGCTCGTGGACGGGGGCATTCGATCTCATCGCCTTACGGGGAACGGTCACCGATCCCACACTGCAACTCGTCGCCTTCAGCGCCTTCGCGCTCGCATTTGCGATCAAGGTGCCAATGTTTCCCTTCCACACGTGGCTCCCAGACGCACACGTTCAGGCGCCAACTGCAGGCTCGGTGATCCTTGCCGGGGTGCTGCTCAAACTCGGCGGCTATGGGTTTATCCGCTTTGCGATCCCGCTCTTCCCGCAGGCAGCGCATACCCTTGCGCCGTTGATGATCGTGCTCTCGGTGATTGCCATCATCTACGGAGCACTCATTGCGATCGTGCAGACCGACCTAAAGAAGTTAATCGCCTACAGCTCGGTGAGCCACATGGGCTTCGTGACGCTCGGTATCTTCACGTTCAATCAGCAGGGCCTAGACGGAGCGATCCTGCAGATGCTCAACCACGGTCTCATTACGAGCGGCCTCTTCCTTCTCGTTGGTATCGGCTATGAGCGC
This sequence comes from Candidatus Limnocylindrus sp., assembly GCA_046086645.1. GTDB lineage: Bacteria > Chloroflexota > Limnocylindria > Limnocylindrales > Limnocylindraceae > Limnocylindrus. Next base: position 4,351 of record JBJSXZ010000012.1, on the reverse strand, counting down.
ACGCACGATCGAGAGATTGCAAAGATGGGGGGCTGGGCCTCGCGTACGCCCGTCTACGCAGCACTCTTCGGCTTCTTCCTGTTTGCCTCAGTTGGGCTTCCAGGACTTTCAGGATTTGCTGGAGAGTTCCTTGTGTTGCTCGGTGCATTCATCGTGAACCCGATGGTTGCTGGAGCTGCAACACTCGTGATGATTCTTGCAGCGGTGTATCTGCTCTGGATGTACCAGCGCGTTTTTACTGGGCCGCTCTCACCGTTCCTCAAAGGGTTTGGCTCGCACCTGGTCGATGTCACACCGACAGAGATCATCACCCTCACGCCGCTGCTCGTCATGATTGTCGCGTTCGGCATCATGCCAACGCTGCTCACAGCATCATTTGGGCCGAGCGTCTCTCAATTCCTTCTTGCGGCGTTTAGCGGAGTTACGCCATGAGCGGCGAGATGATGACGATCGCACCACTCCTCACGGTTGTTTTCGGTGCCGTCGCCGTGCTGATCGCCGACATGCTAGTCCCCGCACGTCGCCTCACGCCGATCACCGTTGCACTTGTTGCGCTTGGGGCAGCTGCAGTAGTTATCACGGCGCAAGGCGGCGGGGTGACCTCCGCACTAGCAGGCGCATACGTCACCGGCCCGTTTGTCTCGTATCTCGGCCTACTCGGCATCACGGTAACGACGATCACCCTGCTCATGACGCCAGACCACCTTGGTGATCGTGGATACCCAACCGCTGAGTTCGCGTCGATCCTCCTCTTCGCGCTCGCTGGCGCAATCCTCGTGGCCGCGTCAACAGATCTTGTGACGCTCTTCATCGGCCTCGAGCTCCTCGTCATCCCTGGCTACCTCTTGGCTGGCTACGCAAAGCGCGATCCACTCAGCACAGAAGGTGCGGTGAAGTACTTCCTACTCGGGAGTTTCTCTAGCGCAATCTTGCTCTTCGGCATCGTGCTGCTCTGGGGGAGTTCGGGGACAGCATCACTGAGCGGTATCGCAGTTGCGCTCGCCTCAGGCGGCGCAACGCCGGCCCTCGCTGTAACGCTCGCACTCATCACAACCGGCGCAGCGTTCAAGATAGCCGCCGTGCCGTTCCACTACTGGACGCCAGACGCATACCAGGGCTCACCAACGCCGATTACGGGATACCTCTCCGTTGGGCCAAAGGTCGGCGCATTCGCACTGGCGATCAAGCTCTTCCTCGTTGCCCTCGCGCCACTGGCGCTGTTCTGGGTCCCTATTGTTGCCGTTCTCGCAGCAGCCACGATGACGCTCGGTAACCTTGTTGCGCTCACACAGCTCAATGTGAAGCGCATGCTTGCCTATTCTTCGATCGCACACACCGGCTACCTGATGGTCGGTCTTGTCGCGGCAGGGCTCGGCGAGGTTGCAGGAATTTCAGGCATCTTGTTTTACGGTGCAGCATATGCGTTCATGAATCTCGGTGCGTTTGCGGTCCTCACCGCAATTCAAGGCCGCCCTGGATCAACGACACAGCTGAATGATCTTGCAGGACTCGGCCGACGCCACCCACTCCTCGCAATCCTGGCGGCGGTTTTCTTATTAAGCCTGACGGGCATTCCACCAACTGCCGGCTTCTTTGCGAAAGCGTATGTGATTCTGGCGGCGGTGCAGGCGGGCGGTGCGGCGGCACTTCTCGCTATCGTTGCGGTGCTCAACGCTGCAGTTGCCGCGTTCTACTACCTGCGCGTCATCATTTACCTCTTCATGCGTGAACCCGCTGGGCCGCCAGTTGAAGTGGCAACCCCGCCACTCCTGCGCATCGGGCTCTTCCTTGCGGCGATTGGGACGATCGCACTCGGCCTTGCCCCAACCCTGCTCATCGAAGCGGTCGCCCGCGCAATCGCTCCATAACCACGGAGTAGCCCCAGCGCGCTCGTTCGGCGAGCACGATCTTGTAACAATCTCTCGTGCGACAGGTCCAACGCATCAGTAAAAACTCATATAAACTTCTACTTCTATGAGCGCCCAACAGAGCACCACAGTTTCCGGAGGACTCAGCCGCGTGGCCAGCGCTGATCCTGCACGCCTCGCTGGAAACGCCGACGTGCTTGAGGCGGCGCGCCGCGTGCATCGAGCGCTCGGCGACACGAACCGGCTCGAGGTTGTTCGCCGCCTCGCCATCGGCCCCGCAACTGTCTCGGAGCTCATTGAATCTACCGAACTCTCGCAGCCGCTGGTCTCCTGGCATCTCCGTCGCCTGCGCGACGCCGGCCTCGTCACCACCGAGAAGGTCGGCCGCGAGACGCTCTGCACGCTGCGCACTGAGACGATCGCCGAAGGGCACGCGCTCATGCTGTCCGCGCTTGGTGTGACGAATCCAGCAGCCTGGGTTGCACCAACAGTTGCTCTTCCAGCAGCACAGCCACTTATTGATGCGGTGCGCACAGGAGATGCATCGTGATGGCACGCAAGCGCGTTGTTCGCGACAGCCTTCTCACCGGTGATCAGCGCGCGCGCATCAAGCGAATCGGCGAACCGATTGCGCTCTTCCTCGGGCGCCTCGGCTTCTCTCCCGATGCGCTAACGATGATCGGCTTCAGCATTGTCCTCTTCGCAGCCGCAGCTGCCGCAATGGGGAGTTGGGTGCTTGCAGCGATTATCTTGATTGCAGGAACCTTGTTCGATGGGCTTGATGGCACCCTCGCGCGCGCAACAAATCGCGTGCGGCCATTCGGTGCCCTCCTCGACTCCTCGCTCGATCGAGCAAGTGAGGCGGTAATCTACGCGGGAATTACCGCAGGGGCCGCAATGAGCGCGACTGCAAGCGGAAGTGGTCATCTCGAGGTGGTTGGCTTGGCCACACTCGCGCTTGGAACAGGTTCGCTCGTGAGCTACGTCCGTGCGCGCGGTGAAGGGCTCGGCGTAGTCGCCGACAACGGGCTGGCACAACGTGGCGAGCGAGCCGGCATGCTCATCTTTGGGCTACTTGCCGGCGGCTTGATCAATGCCACATGGCTTGCTGGCGCACTCGCGCTCATCTGCGTCACCTCAACGATCACCGTCGTTCAGCGCGTTCTCTACATTCGCGATGCCCTCGAGGGTGAGGCACGCCAACCACGCGCGGCAAAGCGCCGCGCCTATTGATGCTCGTCGTTCGGTAAACCGAGCGACAAGTGAAGGCGGGTTCAGGCACTGAATCCACGAAGCGGAAGAACAGAGGAGAAAGGGGTAACCGGAGATGCAAGACTTGAACGGGCCACGCGCCCAATGGAACGCCCGACCAGCGCCGAAGACGCCGGTTAAGGCGACGAATCCGATCCGCATTGCGATCGCGGGAGTAGGCAACTGCGCAAGCAGCCTTGTGCAGGGACGCTACTTCTATGCAGACGCGGCCAATGACGCCAAGGTTCCAGGGCTGATGCACGTCGACATCGGCGGGTATCACGTGCGCGACCTTGACTACGTCGCAGCGTTTGACGTGAACGTCACAAAGGTCGGCAAGGATCTTTCGGTGGCACTCGGCGCACATCCGAACAACACCTGGACCTTCCAGGAGATCCCAACGACTGGCGTGATCGTCCAACGCGGACCAACGCTGGACGGTATCGGCAAGTACCTGAAAGACGTCGTCCAAGAGTCGCCAGAAAAGCCAGTAGATGTTGCCGCGGTGCTCAAGGAGCGCAAGGTAGATGTGCTCGTTGCATATCTTCCAGTCGGTAGCGAAGAGGGGATCCGCTACTACGCCGAGCAGGCGATCAAGGCGGGATGCGCGTTCGTAAACGCAATCCCTGTCTTCATCGGCCGTGAGCCGGAGTGGCAGAAGAAGTTCGCCGCAGCTGGGCTTCCAATCGTCGGAGACGACATCAAGAGCCAGGTCGGCGCAACGATTGCACACCGCGTTCTTGCACGTCTCTTTGCCGATCGCGGCGTTCATCTTGATCGCACCTATCAGCTGAATTTCGGTGGCAACACCGACTTCCAGAATATGTTGGAGCGCGATCGACTTGAGAGCAAGAAGATCAGCAAGACGAATGCGGTTACGTCAATTCTCGACGAGCCGCTCGACGACGAACAGGTCCATGTTGGTCCATCGGACTACGTGCCGTGGCTTCTCGATCGCAAGTGGGCAAACATCCGACTCGAGTGAACAACCTTCGGCGGGGTACCGCTCACGGCTGAACTAAAACTCGAAGTGTGGGACTCGCCGAACAGCGCGGGTGTCATCACCGACGCGATTCGTTGCGCGAAGCTCGGGCTCGACCGAAAGCTTGCGGGGACGCTCGTTGCGCCTTCGTCGTACTTCATGAAGAGCCCACCGATGCAGTTGCGCGATGACGTCGCCCATGCTGCAGTGGAGGCCTTCATTCGTGGTGAGGACAACCGTGTCCTCGACG
>JBJSXZ010000011.1:0-6480 GCA_046086645.1 Candidatus Limnocylindrus sp. | reverse complement strand
GCGTCCGCGCCCATCGTCGATTCAAGGCCAACCTGCAGCCAACGATGATCGCTGTTGGCGGCACCACGAAGAAGGTGCTGGTATGCACGGGTTGCCGACGCACTGCGGCGAAGAGCGCCTAACTCCCCCCGAGCGCCGCGGCTGCGGCAGCACGCAACTCGCGTACCGCCTCCTCCATTGACAGCGCTCCAAACAGCGCTGTTCCTGCGATCAGCACAGTGGCACCTGCCCGTGCCGCGTCTCCGGCGACCTGTGCCTTGACGCCGCCGTCCAAATGTATCGGCGCTGCGGGGCCGAGCAGCTTACGCAGCTCGCCACACCGCGCGGCAGCCTCAGGTTGATACAGCTGGCCGCCGAATCCCGACTTCACGCTCATGACAAGCCCGAAGTCGAGATGTGCGGCATACGGTGCAAGTGCGCTCGTTGGTGTCCCAGGATCGATCGCAAGGCCCGCCTTAGCACCAGCACTCCGAATCGCCTTCAGCGTTGCGGTGTGTACCTCGGGCGCTTCCGCATGAATCGCGACGGTCTCGCAACCTGCAGCGGCGAATCGTGCTGCCCAGTAGGAGGGGTCTACAACCATCAGGTGCGCATCGAATGGGAGCGTGGTCGCGGAGCGCAGCGAGGCAACGGTTGCAAGACCAAACGTGATGTTCGGAACAAACCTGCCATCCATGATGTCGAGGTGCATCCGATCGACGCCCGCCGCCTCCGCGCGTTGTACCGCCTCGCGCAGCGCTCCAAGGTCGGCATTCAGGATACTCGCAGCGATCTGGATTTTCGCGTTCATGTGAGGCTCTTCGGCAGGAGCGGTCCCGCAGTGGCAATTGGCGCTGCCGTACGTCGCCCTTGCAGTGCCGCTGCGCTCGCCTGAACGAGCTGTTCACGGCGCCGAGCGACAGCTGCTGGAGGTGGCGTACCAGCACGTTCGGCAGCAAGTTGACCACACGCGGCACCAGCCTCTCGGCCACGATTGCGTCGCACGGTGACGGAGAGCCCACTTGCGCGCAGCTCTGCGGCAATCTGCTCAATCCGCACGGAGGTTGATTCATGCCACGGCGTATGTGCAACCGCGTTCATTGGGATGAGGTTGACGTGAGCATTGCTCCCGCGCAACACGGAGACGAGTGCCTGTGAATCTTCGGGGCGGTCGTTGATTCCGTCAATCATCGTTACCTCAAATGTGGTGCGCCGACCAGTCCTTCGCGCATGTGCAGCTGAAGCAGCAATGACCTGTTCCACGGGCCATCTTCGATTGAGGGGAACAAGAAGATCGCGAAGGGGGTTTCGCGCTGCATGAAGTGAAACGGCTAGAGTCACTTGCGGTCGCTCCTTTGCAAGTCGAGCAATGCCAGGCACGACACCGCTCGTAGAGATCACAATGCGACGCTGCCCGATCGCACCGCGCTTCGGGTCGGTGAGGCTAGTCACTGCCGCTAAGACTGCATCAAGGTTCTGCAGCGGTTCGCCCATCCCCATAAAGACTACGTTGGTAAGTTTGCGATCTTCTGCGCGCAGGATGCGACGGGCAGCACGCACCTGGTCCTGGATCTCACCCGACGTGAGGTTCCTTCCAAACCCCAGCTCTCCGGTGGCACAAAATGGGCAGCCAACTGCACACCCGGCCTGGCTTGAAACACAGATCGTGGCACGTGGCCCTGTCCCCTTGCGGCGGTTTGCGGGATATCGCATCAGTACCGCTTCAATCTTCTCACCGTCGCGGAGCGTAAGGAGAAGCTTTGTCGTTTCGCCATCTTCTGCCTCTTGGCGGACGGTCTCGGTGACGGAATCAAAATCTAACTCTGCAGCGAGTTGCTGTTGCACCTCTTGGCTCAAAGTAGTGACTTCACTCCAGTTTTTCGCTGGTGAGCGCCACGCGGCGTCAAGCACCTGTGCTGCACGAAACGCAGGGAGCCCGAGGTTCTCAATGTATGCGCTCAACGCAGCAGGGTCGAGATCGGTCAGCACTGGAAGCGTTCGTGGGGTATTCGTCATGGCGTGATTCTCGCACGCCCACTCAGGATCTCGCTCCTCCCACGTGCATATGCACCGCCGCTCATGCTCCGACCTCCTGCTGGCTTCACGTGCAGAAGCGGGAGCGCCCCATCAGCAAGCACGAGCAGCAGTTGGTTATCAACGAGCACCACTGCACCATGATCGTCACCATGATACGGAACGGGCACACCAACCTCGGCAAGGATGAGTCGACCGTCAATCCCAGCCCCCTCAACCCAGACGCCTGGCCACGGTTGATACGCACGCCAGCGGCGATAGGCGTCAACGGCCGATGTTGTCGCGATTATGCGCCCTGCATCTCGGTCAAGCAGGCCGGTTGTCGTTGCACCCTCATTCGATTGCGCAACAGGAGCAATCGTCCCCTGGAGCCAGCCGGCCAAAGTGTCCGAAACCCAGTCTGCCGCGAGCACCGCAAGTCGTGCCTCAAGCGTCACGGCGGTATCCCTTGCGTCGATTGGTGCTTTGACAACGTGTATCGTCGGGCCAGTATCAACCCCCTCATCCATGAGCATCATCGTGACGCCCGTCACCGCATCACCTGCAACGATGGATGCTGGGATTGGACTCGCGCCGCGGTGTCGTGGCAACAGCGAGGGGTGTAGGTTGACTACGCCATGCTTCAAGCCGCTCAGCAGATCGTGCGGGATGATCTGGCCAAAATCAACGAGCAGGGCGGCATCTGCTCGAAGCTCCAAGACCTGCGCAATTGAATCGGGATTTCGGATACGCGCAATCTCAATGACGCGGAGCCCCGCGGCCGTTGCCCAGTGCGCCACTGGCGTTGGCGTGAGCGCCTTCGCGCGGCCAGAGGCACGCGCAGGCGGTGTGATGACTGCCAGCACGTCAAAGCGCGGGTCGGCAGCTACTGCAGCGAATGATGGCACGCCGAATGCGCCGCTCCCAATCAGGATCAGGCGATGCTTAGTGACTGTGGGCTCGCGCAGCTTTGGCACGACGCTCGCGCGCGGCACGCTTTGGGGCATTGGCGGGATCTTCTGGATCTTCGTCTTCGCCATCAACGACGGGGAGGAGGTCGTCAAGCGAGTCGAGGTAGTCGATGTAGAGTTTACCTTTGAGGTGATCGAGTTCGTGCTGGACGGCACGCGCAAGAAACCCCACTTCGCTGAACTTATAGAGTCTACCGCGGCGATCCTGCGCCTCCACCCAGACCTTCTCGCGTCGAGTGACCTCTGCGACATAGCCAGGGATTGAGAGGCAGCCCTCATAGTCGCGCTGATCGCCATTCTCGCGAACGATGCGAGGGTTCACCAATTCATAGATCCGTCCATGTGCCTCAACGACGGCGACATTTTGCGCCTCGCCGAGCTGCGGCGCGGCAAGTCCGGCCCCTGGTGCGGCACGCATGGTATGCACGAGATCGTCAATGAGTTCGGCAAGTTGCTTGTCGAAGGCATCCACCTGCGCGCCGGCAAGGCGCAGGCGCGGGTCACCAAGAAGGAGGATCGGGCGAACACTCATGTCTGGATTCTAGCAAGACGCTAGGGAACTTCTAGAGGAGGGTCTCCGGATCGAGGTCGATGCTCACATCGCGCGAGTTGAGCGAGTTGACGATCGGGAGCGGGTTGACACAGCGCAGGATGACCTGTTCGCGCCACCGTCCAGCGCGCCGTGGAATCCATGCCGGTACTGGACCTAAGAGCCGCGCCGTCGCATCCCCGGCGACACGCTCGCTCACTGCGGCGTGAAGTGCCTCTGCAGCGCGACGCGCCCCTGTTGCCGTCGTCGAAGTGGCAGTAATTTTTGCCGTTCGAAGAAATGGTGCGCCACCAGCCTGCTGACGACGCACCACCTCGATCTCACGCCATGCCGCCACGGACCCGCCACGAGCGATCTGAACAGCGGCCAAAATTGCGGGATCTTCGGGGCGGTAGCTCTGGATGACAGCATGCCCTGCCCCGCTTCCGCGACCGAGCCTCCCGACCGCCTGAACGATGAAAGCAACGGTACGCTCTCCAGCGCGCTCGTCGGGCAAGAGGAGGCCAGTGTCTGCACTCACGATCCCGACGAGTTTGAGGTTTGGAAGGTTCAGCGACTTTGCAGCAAGCGCCGTGCCAACAAGAATCTGTGTCGCACCCGACCTGAAACGGTCGAGGATGCGATCTGCTGCACCGATAGGGGCGGCCGCATCGGCGTCAAGTCGGTCAACAGACTGCTCGGGGAAGAGGCTACGGATCTCCGCTTCGAGTTTTTCGGTGCCTCCACCAAGCGGGCGGATCCGTGCACTGTTGCAGTTAGGGCACCGAGTGAGCGGCTCGGCAACAAGGCCACACCCGTGGCAGCGTAGGAGCGACCCGGCACTATGGAGGATGAGCGGACGCCCACACGACGGACATGACTGGGCGGCGCCGCAATCGCGACAGAGCAAGGCTGAGGCGAGGCCACGGCGGTTGATGATTAGCAGCGCCTGTGCGCCCGAGCTCCAGTCGAGGGCGCGGAGGTGGGCCAGCATCCCTCGACTGACCATTCCCCGCCAGCCGTCTTCGAGTTCTCGGCGCAAGTCCACAACCTCAACCTTCGGTGCTGCTGCACGCGGCGAGAGGGTGATCCTCCCCCACCTTTCGCGGGTGGCTCGTGCAAGTGACTCAATCGAGGGAGTTGCGCTCAGCAGGATGAGCGGTGCCGCATGGAGCCGAGCGAGCATACAGGCAACTTCACGCGCATGAAGCCGTGGAGTTCGATCCGACTTGTAGCTCGACTCGTGCTCCTCATCCATCACGATAAGACCGATTTCATCGTTGATTGCCCCTACAGCAATTCGTGTTCCTACGACAATGTGTGGGGTTGGCTCAGCGAGACGATCATACGCATCGAGTCGCTCACCCTGGCTCATTCCTGAATGCACTATCTCAATGGGCGCTGTAGATGCGGCTTGAAGCAGGTCGAATGCAAGGCTCACGTGCGACGTCTCGGGGACAAGCCAGAGCACTGAGCGACCGGTTGCAATGACACGTGCGGCAGCCTCAGCGGCCGCTCGGCTCTTGCCAGAACCTGGGGCCCCGTCAACAAGCGTTACCTCGGCGCCCCGCTGCGCAGCAATGTCGATCACCTGGCGCTGTTCTGGGCTCCAGTCGATGATCGCGGTAGCCACATCTGCACGACCACTGCGCCGCTCTCCGTGAACCCGTTCGCGTCGGCGTACGTCAATTGTTGCGAGCCCAAGGCCGGCAAGTCGCCGCGCCGTCGTGAGGCCACCGGGCAGACTTCGAGCAGGAATGCCTCCGCCCCCCTGCTCGGCAGCAGTCTTGAGCGCTGCATACGCCGCTTCCTGCCGTGCGCCGAGGCGCGGCAATTCGTCGCTCCTCGTTTTTGCGAGCGCCACAAACTCTTCGCTCACTCTGCGCGCACCCGTCGCTGCAAGATGCCACGAGCCTTCAATCACGCCCGTCGCTGCGAGTGCACGGATCTGGCGGAGGATTGCCGGGCGCGAGGTTCCCCGTGCGCCAGCAAGGCGATCGACACGTGTCCACTCTTCGCCAATACCAAGGCGTGATGCAGCGGTGCGACCGTCGACACTTGCTGCTGCAGTGATGCGAACCATGCGCTCCACCTTGTCAAGTAGACCGGGGGGCAAGAGTGACCGCAGCGTGAGGCTTAGTGGTGCCGCCCAGTAGTCGGCAATCTCTTGTGCAAGCTGCATCACGCGCGGACTGAGAATTGGCTTCTCGCCGATCCGTGACTCAAGCGGTTTGACCAGAATGCCTCCGGGCGGCGTTGTGCCGCACGCAACGACGATCCCTACTGCGCGGCGGGTGCCGAATGGCACAACAACACCATCGCCAACTCCAGCGTGCAAGCCATCAGGAAGTGCGTAGTCGTAGAGGCGTTCGCCTGGTGACCCCGGCAGGTCAAGGGCAACCCGAACGTTCTGCGCGAGGCGTGCCTCGGCGCTCACACTCGGATCCGGCGCTCCGGGTGACGGGCACGTTCAGCAAGTACGATCCGCTCCACCTCAGCGGCAGCCTCTTCGGGGTAGCCAGTCTCATTCATCACCATATAGTCATATTCGCCGGCTCGCTCCATCTCAACCATCGCAGTGTGCGCGCGGGCAACGAGCTGTTCTGCGCTCTCAGTCCCACGACCGGCAAGTCGTTGTGCGAGCGCCTCAGGTGATGGCGGTGCGATGAAGATCAAGAGCGCTTCAGGGATGATCGCTCGGATACTTCGAGCGCCCTGCACATCGATCTTGCACAGCGCATCCTGTCCGGCAGCAAGTGCCATGCGTACCTCTTCACGCGGGGTGCCATACGAGCGACCGTGAACAGTGGCATGTTCAAGAAGCTCTCCAGCAGCGAGTAGTTCCTCGAAGCTTTCTGGGGTTTGAAAGTGGTAGTGGACGCCGTTCATCTCACCCGTGCGTGGCTTGCGGGTGGTGCAGGTGACCACATAGTGAAACGCCTGTCCGATGGGTCGACGGCGCAACTCATTGATGATGGTGTCTTTGCC
>JBJSXZ010000010.1:0-6333 GCA_046086645.1 Candidatus Limnocylindrus sp. | reverse complement strand
GCGAGGCGCGATAGAGGCGGCTCGCAGAACCGTGTTCGAGCCAGTTGCCAATGAGGATTGCGCCGATCAGTGCCGCCGCACTGCCTATCGCCGACAGGAGAATTGCGTAGGCGGCAGATTGGTGTAAGACGACGATCGCGTAGACCGAAAGATAGGGCGCGAATCCCGCGCCGACTGCCGAGATGGTGTTCGTGCGAATGAATCTGCGCACGGGTTCTGAAAGGTTGGTGGCGGCATGCGGGCGCGCCGGTCGTACCGCACCTGGGCTTGGGAGTCCGCGCAGTGCAACGATGAAGGCGAGACTTGCAATCAGCGCACCAACAAATGCGGGCGCGTAGATGAGAACGCCGAGATCTGCCTCACCAACGCGCACCATCAGTGCGACGGGGACGAGCAGGATCGAGCCGAGACCGAACTGGACCGCAAGCGCGCGCGGCGCAACGAAGCGGCGCTCGCGCTCGGGGAGGATGCGGCCGAACCAGGTCTGCACATTCGCACCGGCAATCGCCTGTGCGGTTGCGCCGATACTGAAGCCGATTGCGATCAAGAAGATGCCCGCCAACGGCGGCAGCGCCTCCGCTGCAATGGCGATCACTACGCCGAGGTAGAGGAGTGGACGGAGGAGACCGAGCGAGGCGATCTGGAGGGTGAGGCGGCGCAGGTTGCCGCCGCTCCTGCGCAAGGCGGTCGGTGTGAGCGCCTGGAGCATCCCGCCGAGGAAGGGGAGAAGGCCGATCAGCGTGGCGAGCGCGGGCGAGGCACCGAGCGTGGTGACGAGGGGGATCGAGAGGCTATCGCCGCCGAGCGATACCGCTACGGCGTCGGAGATGGCAAGGGTACGGAATGCGGCGTAGCGGCCCGTAAGAAAGCGCCGCCAGTCGGCGGCCGCTCGACTCACCGTGCGGGAGCGGCGGCGCTGCTCGCGCGAACCTGCTCTTCGATACGGTCGATCTCCACCACGATCGCGGCGCGAAGTGCGTCGAGCTCGTCACGCGCCTTCTCGGTCGTCGAGTCGATCGCGGTCAGGGTGCGCTTGATCTCCTTCACCGACTCGAGTCGGCTGCGCAAGGCGCTGATCGCATCGTTGACGGCGGAGAGATCGGCACCGCTCCCTTCGGACTTTGCCCGGATTAGGGCAGAGATCCGTGCCAGGCGATAGGCGGCCTCGAGGACGGCGAGATCTGGTGCCTCTGGGTCGACGGCACAGAAGACGCCGTTGCGCGTGATCTGGAAAGGGGCGATCCCTGCCGGTGCCGCCGCTTCGCTGAAGACCATCATGGCGATCTCCGCCTTGCGATTCTCGCGCGCCTCGGCCAACTCTTTCTCTATTGCGGGAGCGGTCATCGCCTTGTCTTTCACTTCAACAACGATGCGGAGCACCGTGGCGCTGGCATCTTTCGCGTTGATGGTGATTACGGCGTCGCCCTTCTTCGATTCGGGGACCGCACCTGTAACGCCGCCGGTGCCTTCAATGTCGTCATTTGTTGCACGCAAGAGGTCGGTCAACTCGGCAACGACACGCGACTCAAAGTCGGCACCTTTCGCCGTGCCCTTCTTACGCTCACCCTTCGCTGCCTTTTGCGAGGCATCAAGTTCGACGATCTTGAACATCACCTCGTCGAACCGCTTCGTGATCTCGCTGCGGAAGGCACTCAACGGTGACGCGTCGCGCGTCGGGTCGAGCAACATCGCGAGTTTGCTCGCGTCGCCATCGAAGTATTTGTCAAGGATCGTGTTGAGTCGGCCGAGCGCAGAGTCGCGGCGGTTCTCATCGAAGAGATCTTTCGTGAAGCGTGCGATCTCGCCCTTATCGCCGATGAAGCGCTCGAGCATGACCGGCACCTGTCCGCCATCGGTAGCGAATGTCTTGCGCAGGATCGCCTCTACCTCTTCGGCGGCTTTCTTGTTGGTTTCGGCTGTTGCGTTCAAGAAGGTGTCGAAGGCGCGTCGCACATGATCAACATCGATCGATCCGCCTGCCCCCTGCAGCGCGAGGAGGCCGACGCGGAGGGCGCGCTCTACCGTCTCGCCGCGCTCATCGGCTGGTCGTCCTTCGAGATAGCCGGCAAGGGCGCGGTCGACGAGCTCGAGGGAGGCGACGCGGATGCGGTCACCAACGATCTCAACCTGGGTCGGCTTGCTTGCGCTGCTGAGGGCGACGAGCTCGGCACCGCGCTCGGGGGCGTTCTGAGCACTCATCGGAGGGCAACCAGACCACACGCGTCACAGAGGGCGACCACGGCCCGCTTCTCGCGTGCGTACCCTGCGGTATGGAGGACGCCTGGGCACCTCGGCGTTCGGCAGCGCCAGACCCACGCCTCGTCGCCAGCTTCTCCATTATAAGGAAGCGCAGCGGCGTCGAGCTTCTCGCGCAGTCCCTCGTGCGTCGCAAGGGTCGCGGCGATGGCGGCAGCGCGCTCGCGCTCCGTCTCCTTGGTATAGGGATAACTCTGGGCGACATTCGATGACATGGGGGGAGTATACGACCCCCTCGGCTCGTCGAGCCCCTATCCTCAGCAGATGACTGGATCCATGCGTGCTCTCCTCCTCGGCACCCTCACTCTGCGCACTGCGACCGGAACGACGGGCGCCCTCCTGATTGTCTGGAATAAGCACCTGAACACGATGGGTGTGGTGAGCATCACCCCCGTCGACCTTGCAACGATCACGCTCGCCTTCTATGTCACGGAACTGATCGGCTCGCCAATCTTTGGGATCATCGCCGACCGTGTGGGGCGAAAACCGGTGATGCTCCTCGGCCCCCTCTTCGGACTCGCGGCGGTGTTGCTCACCCCCTTTGCGGCGACCATTCCGCTGCTGATCGGTACGCGACTCCTTGAGGGCTCATCAACTGCGGCAAGCGTGCCATCCATCCTCTCCTATGTTGCGGCGAAGACGAGCCATGACGAGAAGTTGCGTGGACGCGTGGTGACGCTTTTCGAGGTGGCGACGCTCGGCGGGCTTCTGGTCGCGGGAACTGCACTGGCGGGGCCACTCTGGGAGATCTTTGGCACGAGCGCCTTCCTTATCAATGGCGGGATCTATCTCCTCTCACTCGCCTTCTTCGCCTACGGCGTGAAAGACGAGCACGCGGCGCCGCCACCACACGATGAGGGGCGACTGAGGAAGTACGCAAAACTCTTCAGCCAACGCGGCATCCTGCTCTTCGTTCCAACCTGGGTCTCCATCAACGCAATCATCGGAGTCTGGGTGCCGCAAGGGCTCAACCTGCTGCTCGGCGACGCCGGCGTTGACGTGACGGGGCAGTTTCTCCTGAGCGGCTTCCCCTTCGTAGTGATCACCACCGCCTTCGCCTTTGTAGCGCTGGTCGGCGGTGTCGGCCTCTTCTTCTGGGGGAATCGCTTTGCGAACTACCGACGCACCACGATCCTTCTCTTTGGTCTCGTCGCCTTCGTCGTGGCGATGGCGGCCATCTTCATCATGAACCGCCTCACGGGCACAGACCTCGTACTTATCGCCGCGCTCTTTGTTGCGATCTGCGCCTCGATGTTCTTTATCGCAGGTGCCACGCCGGCGGCGCTCGGCTTCCTCGCCGATGTCTCCGAGCGCTATCACACAGACCGAAGCGCGGTGATGGGGCTCTACTCGATCTTCCTCGGCCTCGGTCAGGTGATCGGGGTGAAGGTGGCGGGAGACCTCGCCGCCTCCTATGGCGTGGATGGGCTGGTCTACGCCACGCTCGGCTTCCTCGGGGTTGCAGGGAGCTTCCTCCTCATTTTGCGCCGTGTTGAGCACGAGATCCTCCCCACGACCGTGCAGCGGCAACGCCCCTCGCACGGCTGATCGCTGCCGATAGAATCAAAAGTACGCGACGAGGCATTCGCGCATAGCGGGAGGGTTCATGGCAAAGGCTGGGACGAAGGTTGCGATCATCTCGGACAGCGCCTCTGACATCTCACCAGAGCTGGGCAAGGAGCTCGGCGTTGTGATTGTGCCGATCATCGTCTCGTTTGAGCAGGAGAGCTTCAAGGTAGGCGAGGAGATCTCGATGGACGAGTTCTGGCGTCGGCTTACTGCACCTGGCGCACCATTTCCGAAGACCGCAGCACCATCATCGGCCGCGTTTACCGCCGCCTACGATCGTGCCTTCTCTGAGGGCGCGGCGGAGGTTATCTCCATTCACGTTGCGTCAAAACTTTCGGCAACCTACCGCAGTGCCGAGATGGCAGCATCGTCGCACCCGCAGGCGAAGAACATCCATCTCGTGGACACTGCGACCGCCTCTGCCGCCGAGGGCCTGCTCGTAAAGCGCGCGCAGCGCGGTGCAGCGGCGGGGAAGAGCGCAGCAGAGATCCTTGCCGACCTACAGTCGGCTATCCCGCGCACGCACGTGATCTTCTTCCTCGACACACTCGACTACCTGAAGGCAGGCGGACGTATTAGTCCCGCTCGCGCAGCAATCGGCGGGCTCCTCTCCGTCAAGCCAATCATCGACATCGTCGATGGCGAGGTGGTCACGCTCGACCGCCCCCGTACGGCATCGAAGGCGAAGGAGCGATTCATGGAGCTCGTTGGCGCGTCGCCGATTGAAGAGCTGACGATGCTGCACTCTGAAGCACCAGACATCGAAGCCTTCCGTACCGAGCTCTGCACGCGCTTCCCAGCGATCGCGGCATTGAAGCCGGGGATCGTCCGCGCTGGTGCGGCGATTGGGCCACACACGGGGCCGAAGGGACTTGGCGTCGCTCTTATTCGCGCCTAGATCGACCCGCTGAGGAGGGTAATCCCACCACGCACGCCCTCCGCACGCGCCTCCGCGATGCAACGTGCTGCGCGGCGCGTTTAGGACAGGAGGGGTAGCATCGGGGAGACCGCCATAGGCGGCCGCCGTGGCAACGGGCCTCGGCGGCAGTAGAGAAGAGGTCCCCATGTCGTCGGCCCCACAGAAGAGCGCTTGGGCAGTTGCCCAGCAGCAGTTTGATCTCGCGGCACGCCGCCTCGGCCTCGACGCCGGCATCGCCGCCGTCTTGCGCGAGCCACGCCGCCAGCTCACGGTTCACTTCCCTGTTCGCATGGATGACGGGTCAACCCGCGTCTTTGAGGGGCACCGCGTTCAGCACAACCTTGGACGTGGCCCTGCAAAGGGAGGGATTCGCTTCCATCAAGACGTGAACATCGACGAGGTCAAGGCGCTCTCCATGTGGATGTCCTGGAAATGCGCCGTAATGGATCTTCCGTATGGTGGAGGCAAGGGCGGCGTCACCGTCGACCCGAAGAAGCTTTCACTCGGTGAACTTGAGCGCCTCACCCGTCGCTTCACCACGGAGATCGCGGTGATCATTGGGCCTGAGTCCGATATCCCTGCGCCTGACGTGAACACCAACAGCCAAACGATGGCCTGGATGATGGACACCTATTCGATGCATGTCGGCTACACCGTTCCGGGTGTGGTTACAGGGAAGCCGATCGCGCACGGCGGTTCGTTGGGCCGCAACGAGGCGACCGCACGCGGTGCCGTCTTCTGCATTCGCGAGGCAGCCGCAAAGATCAACTTGAACCTGAAGGGCGCTACGGTCGTCGTTCAGGGGTACGGGAACGCCGGATCAATCGCCGCCCGCCTTATCAGCGAGATGGGCGCGAAGGTGATCGCCGTCTCCGATAGCAGCGGCGGGATACAGAATTCAGCCGGCCTCGACCTTGCAGCCGTTGACGCGCACAAGAAGAAGACGGGGAGCGTGGTTGGTTTTGCTGGCTCAACGCCAGTAAGCAACCAGGCGATCCTCGAGATCCCGTGCGATGTGCTTATTCCAGCGGCGCTGGAGAATCAGATCACCGCTGACAACGCGGGGAAGATCAAGACGAAGATCGTTGCCGAAGCGGCAAACGGACCAACGACACCAGAGGCCGACGAGATCCTCTTCAAGAGCGGTGCGATGGTCATCCCGGACATTCTCTGCAACGCAGGTGGTGTGACAGTGAGCTACTTTGAGTGGGTCCAGGACCTCAATCGCGACTTCTGGGAAGAGGATGAGGTCAACGTCCGTCTTGAGAAGAAGATGGTCCGCGCCTTCCATGAGGTCTACGAGATGGCCCAGAAGGAGAAGAGCCACCTCCGCCTCGGCGCGTATCTCCTCTCTGTCCAGCGTGTCGCCGATGCCATGAAGGTGCGAGGGATCTACCCATAAGTTCGCGTTGCTGCGTGCGCCGCTGACGGGGGATAACCCCGTCGCGGCGCCCTCGCGCTAGGATGCGCCCATGGCCATGCTGGATCACGAAGAACGCTTCCTCTTCCGCGAGGAGATCCTCGCGCTTGCTGGCGCCCTCAACGAGCCGGCCATCCTCGACAACGTAGAGGACCTCCTCGTCGATCTC
>JBJSXZ010000009.1:0-1829 GCA_046086645.1 Candidatus Limnocylindrus sp. | reverse complement strand
GCCTTCCTGACCTTCCGACCAAACGGCATCCTCGGATCTGACTCTTCGGCCCGCGCATAATGAAGAGGCTCCGGACGTTCCTCTCCCGGCATCGGAGCCTCGACATCGTGGCGCGACTCGCCGTTATCGGCGTCGTCCTACCGTTACTCGCAGCTACGCCAGTGTTCGGTGCCTTCCAGCCGTTTGACGGATGGCTGACGGGCTTTTCCAATGCGGCGATCTTCGTGATGCTGGCAATCGGCCTGAATGTCGTGGTTGGCAAGGCTGGTCTGCTTGACCTCGGATTTGCCGCCTTCTTCGCGATCGGCGCCTACACTTATGCGTTCGGCGCATCCGCGTACTCCGGCAATGACATCCCGTTCTGGCTGATGCTTCCGATCGGCGCTGTTATCACTGCCATCTTCGGGGTTGCAATCGGCGCACCGACGCTCCGTCTTCGAGGCGACTATCTTGCAATCGTCACGCTTGGCTTCGGTGAGATCATCCCAAACATCCTGTTGAACTCCGATCGCTTTACCCTCGGCACCAATGGGATCAGCGGTCTGTATCGACCAGAGCTCCCGTTCATCGGCACCTTCAAGAGCACGGAACCGTGGCCGTGGTTCGTTCTCGCGCTCGTGTTAGTTGCGATCATCATGATCGCCGCAGACAGGATCAGCTTCTCCCGAATCGGCCGTGCATGGGAGGCAATTCGAGAGGACGAGCTTGCCGCCTCATCAAATGGGATCAACACCATCACCTTCAAGCTCCTCGCCTTCGCGATAGGTGCATCCACTGCAGGGATCGCAGGTGCATTCCTCGCCTCAAAGCTCAGCTTCGTCTCGCCCGACCAATTCAAGTTTGCCGTCTCGGTCACCGTGCTTGCAATGCTCGTGCTTGGAGGGATCGGGAATCTCTGGGGCGCGGCGATTGGCGCATTCCTTCTCTACTTCGTGCAGAGCATCTTGCTGAAGCAGCTTAATGAAGGCTTTAAGGGCGTACCCGTGCTCGGCGAAATCGACTTCCTTCAACTTCAGTACCTGCTCTTCGGACTCGCTCTCGTCGTGATGATGCTGCGCCGTCCTGGAGGGCTCTTCCCCGAACGTAGGGCAGTGAGGAATCGCAAGGGCTCGGAATCGTCATGAGCGCGAATCGCACGATCCTAGAACTCAAAGGCGTGGGGCGCCGATTCGGGGGCCTGGTTGCAGTGAATGGAGTTGACCTCAAGGTTTCCGCAGGCTCGATCACGAGCGTCATCGGCCCGAACGGTGCTGGGAAGACCACGCTCTTCAACGTGATCTCGGGCCTTTATGCGCCGACGACGGGCGACATCAACCTAGACGGGAAGCTGCTCGCCACACCCGACCACAAGACCGAGCGAGAGGCTCTTATCTGGGCGACCGTCGCATTCATGGGCACACTCGGTGGCGGTATTGCGGGAATACCGATCGACGCTCCGGCTGGGATCGCAGGAGTCGGTGCCATTGTCGCATCTGGTGCGATCCTTCTCGCGGCGGTTTCGCGACCCAATTGGTACGTGAGGCTCTGTAATCGACTCGGCATTCGTCGATCGGCTCGGCCAAATGATGTAGTTGTTTTGGGGGTCGCTCGGACATTCCAGAACATTCGCCTCTTCCGTGAGATGTCAGCGCTCGAGAATGTCATGGTCGGTACCCACGCACGCACGAAGGTCGGTCTTTTCGACGCGCTTCTCGACACCCGCCGCTTCCGTCGCACAGAAAGCGAATCCGAAGAGGAGTCAATGAGGCTGCTTGAAGCGGTCGGGCTTGGAGATCGTGCCAATGTTGTCGCCAAGAATCTTGCATACGGTGACCAGCGCCGCCTTGAGG
>JBJSXZ010000008.1:0-1141 GCA_046086645.1 Candidatus Limnocylindrus sp. | reverse complement strand
GAAGATTGCCGAAGGCACTCCTGAGGAGATTCGCAACAATGCGCAGGTGATTGAAGCGTATCTTGGCCGCGGCGCTGCGGGGGGATCGTAAAATGGCACTGCTAGAGTTGCGCGATGTGCACTCTTATTATGGAAACATTCATGCGCTCAAGGGCGTGACGCTGTCAGTCGAGGAGGGCGAGATCGTCACCTTGATCGGGTCAAATGGTGCAGGAAAGACAACTACGCTGAAAACAATATCCGGTCTAATTAAACCTCGCGAAGGGCAGATTCGGCTGGCGGGTCGGGAGATTCAGGCGCTCCCGCCGCACGAGATTGTCGCCCTGGGAGTCGGACACTCGCCAGAGGGTAGGCGTGTTTTTCGCAAGATGAGCGTTGAAGAGAATCTTGAGATGGGTGCATACCTGCGCAAGCCGGGGCCAGATGTTCGTGCGGACCTCGAACGAGTTCTCACCCTATTCCCAAGGCTCCGAGAACGTTTGTCGCAGAAGGCTGGGACGATGTCTGGCGGCGAGCAGCAAATGCTTGCAATGGGTCGTGCGCTCATGACCAAGCCCAAAGTGCTCCTGCTTGACGAACCTTCAATGGGGCTTTCACCGATACTCGTCGAGCAAATCTTTGAGATCATCCAAGAGATAAATAGATCGGGAACCACAGTCTTGCTCGTCGAACAGAACGCAATGATGGCGCTCGGCATTGCACGTCGCGGTTATATCATCCAAACGGGCGAGGTTACCCTCGAGGACAGCGCGGCTGAACTTGCGAAAAACCCGAAAGTGAAAGAGGCGTATCTGGGCGTCTAGGCGCGTGGGCGTTGCGATGCCCCAGCAGCGTCGAGCCGTTTTAGTCGCTTCAAGAGTGATCGACCGTCGCGTCGATCGGCAAGCGACAGTGAAATCGTTCCAGATGTGATTCCCAGAAATCGCTGATGCGCGCGTATTGCAGCTGCGAGACCATCAAGGTGCGTGTTGGGTCGTGCGCCGCGCTCCCACCAGAGATCGTCAACGGAGAGGGATGCACCGTTTACTCGCGCGTCGCGGTGGAGCTGGATTCTTCCGACAATCTGGTCACCTGCATGGATCGGCATCGCGTAGGGCCCGAAGATGCGCTTGCGCTCTGGTGTGTAGATCTCCCAGCGGTA
>JBJSXZ010000007.1:0-5891 GCA_046086645.1 Candidatus Limnocylindrus sp. | reverse complement strand
TGATCAAGGCGCAGGTGCTCGTAGGCGGTCGCGGCAAGGCGGGGGGCGTCAAGCTCGCCGCAACACCAGAAGAGGCGGAGCAGGTTGCAGCAGGGATTCTCGCCTTAGAGATCAAGGGCCTCCCGGTTCGTCGCGTGTTGATTGCCCCCGCCGCAACCATCCTCCGAGAGATCTACCTCGCCGCGCTCATCGACCGGAGTAGTCGCGGAGTCTTGTTGATGGCGTCGGCTGCGGGCGGCATGGAGATCGAAGAGGTTGCGAAGAAGAGCCCAGAGGCGATTGTTCGCGTCGTCGCCCATCCGCATGCAGGCCTCCTCCCCTATCAGGCGCGCCAACTGGGGTTCGGTATCGGGCTGAGCGGTGAGCTGCTGAAACAGTTCTGTGACATCGCCGCAGGACTCGTGCGTATCGCACGGAGATCCGATGCAGATCTTGTCGAAGTCAATCCGCTCGCTGTCGTTCCAGCACCAGAACTCCCTGGCGGCGAACGGCTCGTCTGTCTCGATGCAAAGGTGACACTTGATGATTCTGCGCTCGACCGACACCCAGAGCTTGTGGCATGGCGTGATGCGGACAGCGAAGATCCGATCGACCGCGAGGCGCGCGAGCAAGGGATCGCTTATATCCGACTCGATGGAAGCATCGGCTGCATGGTGAATGGCGCTGGCCTCGCAATGACCACCCTGGACCTCGTCACGCAAGCAGGCGGGTCGCCAGCAAACTTCCTTGACATTGGCGGTGGGGCCCGCAGCGAAAAGGTTGCCGCCGCGATGCGAATTATCCTTGCGGACCCCGGCGTGAAAGCGATCCTCGTCAACATTTTTGGCGGGATCACCCGCGGGGATGAGGTGGCAAAGGGAATCATCGCCGCGCGCGACCAGCAGGACCGTATGGTACCAATGGTGGTACGCATCGTTGGCACCAATGCAAAAGAGGCTGCCGAACTCCTCACTGCAGGCGGGTTCGAGACTGCCGCGAGCCTCGACGAGGCGGCGGAGAAGGCTGTGGCGCTCGCAGGAGCGGGGGGAGTGGTCTGATGAGCGTCCTCGTAAACGCCGAAACACGCCTGCTCGTGCAGGGGCTCACGGGCCGCGAGGGTGGTTTCCATGCCGCCCAAATGGCCGCATACGGAACGAAAATTGTTGCGGGCGTGACGCCGGGACGCGGTGGTGAACGTGCGCTTGACGGCACGACGCCAATCTTCAACACGGTCGCCGAGGCCGTAGGTGCGACTGGCGCCAATGCAAGCTGCATCTTTGTCCCCGCAGCCGGTGCGGCCGATGCGATCGCCGAAGCTGCGGCGGCTGGCGTCAAGACAATCTTCTGCATCACAGAAGGGATCCCCGTCCACGACATGGTCGGTGCCCTGGCAATCGTCCAACGACACGGCGCGCGACTCATTGGACCGAACTGCCCTGGCGCAACCTCGCCCAGTGGTTTCAACAGCGGGGTGAAGGTTGGCATCATTCCTGCATCAATCCACCTTCCTGGCGATGTTGGCGTGGTGAGTCGCTCCGGAACCCTCACCTACGAAGCGGTCCAGTCCATGACCGACGCGGGAATCGGTCAATCGACCTGCCTCGGCATAGGCGGCGACCCGATCATCGGCACCACCTTCCGCGACGCACTCGAGCTCTTTGTCGCGGATGCTGCGACGCGCGCGATCGTCCTCATTGGTGAGATCGGTGGTTCAGCAGAAGAAGAGGCGGCGGCGTGGGCTGGCGACAACCTCAAGGACCTGCCGCGGGTCGCCTTTATCGCAGGTCGTGCCGCGCCCGAAGGGCGCCGGATGGGGCACGCCGGAGCCATTGTCTCTGGGGGCTCTGGTCGCGCGAGCGACAAGATCACCGCCCTTGAGGCGGCCGGATTCAAGGTTGCACTCTCCCCCACAGAACTCCCGCGACTCTTGCGCGAAGCTGGATACGCGCCGCGGAGTTAGCTCAGGCGCAGTTGGCCTGGGTCGCCGTAGCCGAGATGCGCCCACGCTGGACCACCGGGCCCTTCGATAAGTTCAATCAAGACACCGTTGCAGCTCTTGGGATGGAGGAATGCAACTGGCCCCTCAACACCAGGCACCGGCTCGGCATTGATCAACTGAATCCCCCCAGCTTTGAGCCGCCGCAGCTCCGCTCCAAGATCGACAACTTCCAGACAGAGGTGATGAAACCCCTCGCCTTTCGCAGCGAGAAAACGGGCGACACCACTCGTCTCGTTCAGGGGAGAGACAAGCTCGATCTTTGAGTCACCGGCTGTGAGGAAGGCGATGCGCACCTCCTGCGAAGGAACGTCAACTGCCTGCTCAAGCGTCAGCCCAAGCACACGCACATGAAAATCGATTGCTGCATCAATATCGCGTACGACACTCGCAACGTGATGGATTCTGCCGTGCACGGGATCATCGCTCATAGCACGAGCCCCTCGCGGTGTTCGCCCCACACTGCGCGTAGCGCGTTGCTTATCTCGCCAATCGTGCAGCCCACCTTCACTGCAGCAAGGATCGGCGGCATCATGTTCGCTGTTCCAGACGCTGCCGCAGTGATCCCGATGAGTGCCTCGTCAACCGCCTTGGCGTCACGCTCGGCGCGGACTGCGACGAGCCGGTCAATTTGCTCACGTTCACGCGCAGGATCGATCGTTGCGATTGTGGGCGTGGCTGCCTCTTCGTCGATAAAACGATTCACCCCAACAATCACTCGATCGCCGCGCTCAATCTCACGCTGGTAGGCAAATGCCGAGTCTTGTATCGCCCGTTGCGGGAAACCGCTGCTGATCGCAGCAACCATCCCGCCCAGCCGATCAGTTTCGGCAATCAGCGCGAACACATCTGCTTCAATGCGATCCGTCAGCGCCTCAACCGCATAGCTGCCGCCGAGGGGGTCAACGGTGCCAGCGACGCCTGACTCATGCGCAACAATCTGTTGCGTGCGCAAGGCAAGGCGTGCGGCGGCCTCCGTCGGCAGCGCGAGGGCCTCGTCCTTGCCATTAACGTGGAGGCTTTGCGCGCCACCAAGAATCGCGGCGAGCGCCTGGTAGGAGGCACGCACGACATTGTTGTCGATCGACTGCGCCGTCAAGGTTGAACCTGCCGTCTGCACATGGAAGCGGCACATCATCGACTTCTCGCTTGTTGCGCCAAGACGATCGCGCATGATGCGCGCCCAGATTCTTCGGGCAGCGCGAAACTTTGCAACCTCTTCGAGGATATCGGTCCACGACGCAAAGAAGAACGAGAGGCGCGGTCCAATTGTGTCAACATCGATCCCGCGTGCTCGTGCCCCTTCAACGTACGCGATCCCGTTCGCAAAGGTGAAGGCAAGTTCTTGCGCAGCAGTCGCTCCCGCTTCGCGCATGTGATAGCCCGAAATGCTAATCGTGTTCCATTTGGGCATCTCCGTTGCACACCACTCCATCACGTCGGTAACAAGGCGAAGTGACGGCGCCGGCGGAAAAATGTAGGTTCCGCGCGCGATGTACTCCTTGAGGAGGTCATTCTGCGTAGTACCTGCGAGCGCAGCTGGCGCGACCCCCTGTCGTTCAGCAACGGCAACGTAGAGAGCGAGGAGTATGGGTGCCGTGGCATTGATGGTCATCGAGGTTGAGACGCGATCAAGCGGGATCCCCGCAAAGAGCGCCTCCATGTCTGCGAGTGAGTCGATCGCTACGCCGACGCGACCAACCTCACCTTCAGCCTCTGGCGCATCCGAGTCGTACCCCATCTGGGTCGGGAGGTCGAACGCGACCGAGAGGCCCGTCTGCCCCTGCTCAAGGAGGTAGCGGTAGCGTGCATTCGACTCTGCAGCAGAGGAGAAGCCAGCGTACTGGCGCATGGTCCAAAGGCGGCCGCGATACATTGTTGACTGCACGCCGCGCGTATACGGAAAGGAGCCAGGGGTCCCGATCTCTGTCGTCGTATCGCGCCCCGGCGCCGCCTGGGGACCGTACGCCTCTTCAAGTGGAATCCCGGAGGTAGTTGCACGGCGGGCTGCGTCTCGCTCTCCCTGCTCAGCCATCTGCCCTCCCTTGCTCCTGTCTCGGGCGATTCTCCCACACCAACATGCCCGCCCTCCTGCCCAGCGGCGCGGCAGCACAGATTTTCGGCGGGGGTGGGGAGTAAGATTGGCGCACGCGCACAGACGCGATGCACGAAAGGAATGGAGGGGAGATGCCGAAAGGACGTTCGCGGACGGCGGCGCACCATGGCAGTGCACCCTCCGATTCTGTCTTTGCCCTACTCCCTGTCGGCCTCACCACCGACCGCGTTGTTCGCCAGATCGCAGTTGACCGGATCACGCCGAACCCACAGCAACCACGGAGCACAGGCGATGATCCAACACTTGATGATCTGAAGGCGAGCATCCACGAGCACGGAGTTGTGCAGCCTGTCCTTGTTCGCGTGCGGGATGCAGGAAACTACGAGCTGGTTGCGGGTGAGCGTCGCTGGCGTGCCGTCCTTGCACTCGGCCTGCCGCTCATTCCTGCGCTCGTCATCGAGATTAGTGATGAGCAGGCACTTGAGATCTCGGTCATCGAAAACCTGCAACGCGAAGACCTCTCCCCCCTTGACGAGGCCGCGGTCTTTGCGCGCATGACGGGCGAGCTCGGCTATAGCATCAGAAAACTTGCGGAGCGACTTGGTAAAGACAAGGGCTACGTCGAGAACCGGCTACGGCTCATCGATGCCCCCGCAGACGTGCGAGCGCTGGTGGCAGCGCGCACTGATACGATTAGCCACGCGTATGAGCTCATGAAGCTCGATGATGCCGCACGCCGCAGTGAGCTCGCTACGCTGGTCGCCACTGGCGAGCTGTCGCTCGCACGCCTCAAGGCAATCGTGCGGTCTGAGTCGCTCCTCGATGAGCCACGGTTACACACGAGTGATCGTGAACGAGCGCTACCACTCGCAGACACCACGACCATCCCCTATGGCGCACCGCACGCAGACCCTTCGGACGGCATGGAGATTAACCTGCGCATCGGCGAGGCGAGCGATGCCTCGCTCGCTGCTGCACGCGAGCACGTCGCTATGTCGATTGAGGAACTTGCTGCCATCCTACGCACCATCGACCGCCCGGATGACGGGGCTGCACTAAACGGCGTGGATCGCGAGAATATGGCGAAGTGGCTCCAGATCGCTCGGAACAAACTTGACAATCTCGCCGCACGGCTACGTCAGAAGGGCGAGTAACCGCACGCGCTAGATGTAGACAACCTCTTCGAAGGTTGCGACTAGGAAGGCAACAAGCTTTGCCTTTGCATGGGCGGCATCAAACTGGTGAAGTCCGGGTACCAGTGCCCAGAGTGCAACTGCCGGGAATATCAGTCGCCCATCCACGCTGCGGCCCATTGTCGCGGCCGGCCCTCCGCCGAGTGTGTAGGCGGCGGCAAGATGGTCATCGGTGAGGCCAGTGGCATGGCCAAACTCATGAACAGCGATGGCAACGCCTTTTCGCTTGGCAATATCACGGAGCGAGCCGATTGCCCAAGCGTCGATCTGCTCATCCGTCTGCTGAAGTAGCTTCGCTTGGTACGCTTGTGGCGATTCACTCAGTCCCGTTGCAACCATGCGCCCTCCTCACGTGACGTGCGAAGCTCTACGAGCCCTGCAGCTTCGTCCGGAAAAACCCCATCAAGAACGCACCGGCAATGAAGAGCGCGGATACACCGATCACCAGAAGGCGCCCGAGGATGCCTGCAGGACGGCGCTGATCGATCATGTAGCAAAAGAGTACGGCGAAGATCGCGTAGAGGAATCCTGTAGGACTCAACTGATTCATATGATCATTCTAGTGGGTGGGGCTCGGTGGCGCCAGAGTTTGGCTCCGGCGGTAGGATTCGAACCTACGACATGGCGGTTAACAGCCGCCCGCTCTACCACTGAGCTACGCCGGAAT
>JBJSXZ010000006.1:0-16355 GCA_046086645.1 Candidatus Limnocylindrus sp. | reverse complement strand
CACGAAAACCCGCTTCGGGTATTGGTATGCGCTCTGCCTCGCTCTGGCCGGACTCTTCACGGTACTTGTCGCACGCCGGCTCGAGGATCCAAGTGCAGGGCCCACCGCGCTCCTCTACGCGCTTGCCACGTGGTGCGCCTCGACCGCAATTGGGTGGCTTACCTATCTCGGTGACCATCGTTGGTCGCGTGTTGCCGTTGGGTTCACCGCGCTTCTTAGTGTGCTCGCACTCCCGCTCCTCGTGCGTGCCACGCTCCCTGCGCCAGGCTGGGCGGTGAACTCCACAACCGGCGCGCCAGTCGCCCTGCTCTTGCCACCGGCACTTCGTCTGCTGACGCCACTCCTCAATATCAGTGGCGCACTTGCCCTGGTCACTGGCGCGCTCTTCTCGATCTACGTGTTCATGCCCAAACAGCGCACTCTTCCCTATTCAAGCGACCCTGGGCAACGTGGTGATGAGCTTCTCTTCAACCTGCTGATTGCACCGGTTGCGATCACCGTTAACTTTGTGCGCAGTATTCCGCTGGCACTTCAGGCGTGGCGCGCAGGGAGGTTGAACCGTCGCGTCCCCGCAACGGCGCTCATTGCGCTTGGTGCCTTTGTACCGAGCTTGACCGACACACTCAATCGCACCGGCTCGACGGAGCTCTATCAACTCGGCAAACTTGCCGGGTCGGTGCTCCTCCTCCTCGGATTCCTCGCCAGCGTCGACGTGATCGATGAGATTCGCCTCCCGCTGGTTGGTCGCCCCCTTCGCCGCGCTCTCCATCTACTGCGTCATCCGAGGTGACTGGTATCCTGTTGCTCACCGTCTCCTGGAGGGTCCCATGAAGATTCGCACGGCAATTCTCCCCGTCGCGGGTTGGGGCACGCGATTCTTGCCCGCCACCAAGGCAATGCCGAAAGAGCTTCTGCCGATCATCGATCGGCCGGCGATTCAATATGCGGTAGAAGAGGCGGTCGCCTCAGGGATCGAACGGGTGATCCTCGTCACGAACGAACATAAGCGCGCGATTGAGGACCACTTCGACATCGCAACCGATCTTGAACACGCCCTCGAGGCGCGCGGGGACATCGAGCACTTGCGCGCCATCCGCGCGGTTGCCAACCTCGTGCAGCTGGTGACGGTTCGTCAGAAGGAACAGCTCGGACTCGGGCACGCCGTGCTCATGGCGCGCGAGGCAGTAGGGCACGAGCCGTTCGCAGTAATCCTCCCCGACGATTTCATCGTCGGCCCACGCCCGGCACTCGTCGAGCTTATGGAGGCGCATGAGCCTGCCTATGCTGGAGTCGTTGCGATTGAAGAGGTTGCGCCGTCAGAGACGGGGCGATACGGAATCGTGATCCCCGACGAGACACTCCCCGCGCTCGACGGTGGCCGCACCGTGTCGCTGCGCGGCATGGTGGAGAAGCCGAACCCGGCCGATGCACCATCGTCGCTCGCGATCATCGGTCGCTACATCTTCAGCCCAAAGATCTTTGAGGTGCTCGAGCGAACATCTGGCGGAAAATATGGCGAGATTCAACTCACCGACGCCATTGCGAGACTCGCACTCGACCAAGCCGTAATCGGTCGACGGTTCAAGGGCAAACGGTATGACGTCGGATCACCCATTGGATGGCTTGAAGCCAATATTGATATGGCACTTGCACATCCACTCTATGGGAGCGCAATTCGCGCGCGAATGAAAGCGGCACGCGATGAGTGAGCGCGAGCAGAAGGTTCCGAGACCTGGGGACTTCATCTCAGGCCGCTATCTGTTGCAAGAACTGATCGGCGAAGGTTCGTCGGCACTTGTCTTTCGTGCAACAGATGAAGCGCTCGGTCGCGATGTTGCGGTAAAAGTCTTACGTGATACATTTGCAACCTCTGAAGATGCGACAGCACGCTTCCGCGCTGAAGGTCGTGCCGCTGCAGTAATCGCGCACCCAAACGTAGCAGCAGTATTCGATGTAACGCCAGAGGGCGAGCCGCCAGCAATTGTCATGGAGTTCGTCGACGGCGAAGACCTCGCATCGATGGTGCGCCGTGTTGGCCCGCTCGTGCCACGCCGCGCCGCTGCGATCGCTGCACAGGTTGCGCGCGGCCTTGCGGCCGCCCACGTCCGCGGAATCGTGCACCGCGATGTCTCGTCGCGCAATATCCTGATCTCACGCGAGGGGCGAGCGCAGATCGCAGATTTCGGCATAGCCCGCGTCTTGCATGATGCTGCGGCAACTGCGGCGAGCCAGTGGCACCAGACGATTGAGGGGACCCCGGAATACATCGCGCCGGAGGTTGCGGCAGGGGGGCAGGCGGCGGCCGCCTCCGATGTCTACGGCCTCGGTGTTGTCCTCTACGAACTACTCACAGGGTTGCGCCCAACGCCATCCGCTGCTGCGCCAAGTGCGCTGCGTCCCGACATTGGGCACGAACTCGACCAGATCGTCGCCAAGATGCTCTCGCCTCAACCCACAAGCAGGCCGACGAGTACCGGCGCCGCCGACGCACTTGAGGCATTCGTTATCTCCGCGAATCGCACCTCCGTTCAGGCGCGACCGGTCGGTCCTGCCGCAGGGGCGCCGCGAGCCCTCGCCGGAACACGCGTCTCGCGTATCGCTGGACGTGCTGGCTCAGGCGAGCCCGAGAGCGTTCTCGCCGACCATGAGCGCCAACTGGAGACGGACGACGACGAACCGCTCTCAACACGAGGGATGCTCCTCACCGTTGGTGGGATGGCGCTTGTAGCACTCCTTCTTGTAGGAGGGATGATCCTTGCGCTGCGAGTGATCAACGTAGGGAGCAAGCCCGACTCTAATGTGAAGATCCCGCCGATCACCTCACTCACATTAAGTGAAGCTATTCCGATCATTGAGTCGGCCGGCCTCAAGATCGAGGTTGTCGAACGCGTGACATCCGACACGCAGCCAGTCGACACGATCCTGTCACAGTCGCCACAAGCAGGAAATCTTGTGCCAGCCGGAACCGTCATCGAGGTTCGCGTTGTGATCGGGAGTGGATTATCGGTTGTTCCTGATACGCGCGGCATGAATAAGGTGGATGCGATTGCCGCGCTCAAGGCCGCCGGCCTGCGCGTTGGCAGCATTTATTCTGTCTGGTCCATTGATGTTGCGATCGACCTTGTGGTGCAAGAGAATCCACGGCCAGGGCTACAGGTCGTTGGCGGAACCGCAGTAGATCTAACGATCTCACTTGGCCCAGAACCTTCAATCACGCCGACGCCGAGCGGATCATCCTCGCCTGCGCTCGTGAGTGTGCCGGCTTTGCGATGCAGCACCGTCACCGCTGCGCAGGCAACACTCGTTGCGCTTGGGCTCAGCCTCGACAGTGCATCGCTTGCGCTAGGTGGCGATCTGGTCATCGACACCTACACGCCGGGTACGGGAGAGATGCTTGCGTCGGGCGGTACCGTCTCAATTCTCACCTGGTCCCCGAGCGGGACCCCGTTGAGCGGCTGCCCCTAGGCCTCTAGCCCCTCCCAGAGGCCGCCACTCGCCCACGCGAGTCGCGGGCGCGTGTCTTCGCCACCGTCGATGCGGCGCTGAAGCTGACCGGCGGTTTGCAACGCGACAGGCGCAACCCAGCACTCGCGCACCTCGTTGTCGGTGACAAGGCGGCGCTTGCGGTCAATACCGCAGTAGCTCAGTCGACCAACGACGGCGCGCCGAATGTGACGGCAGGTACCGCACCCAGTTGTGGGCGTCGCGCAGACCCAACAGGCGCGTGACTCTTCTTGGATAGAGCCGCACAAGGGGCAGGTCCATGCGCGCGCGCCGCCATCGCTCACGGCGGCTTTTTTACATAGAGACGCGTCGTCTCTTCAAGTGGATCGCCCACAGGCATGACGTAGGTAACCATGACAAGCCCTTGCCCAACCGTGTTGAAGGTGTCAGGGATCGTGTACTCCCATGCCGCGCGCCCGTTGGTGTCAGACACGATGCAGGGACTGGTTGCCGAGGTTTGCTGGATCGGTAGGCCGGTCAACTGCAAGGTGAACTGCACACACACGGAAACCACCGGAGAGCCGTCCGGGCCCGTGGCACGTGCAGTAACGCGGAACGAGCGATTCGGCTTGCTCAAGATGATTGTGCCGGGGTTCACGTCTATCGTGACAAGTCCAGTGTCGGAACTCGAGATGATCGTGATGCGCTTCTCTCCGCCATTTCCTGCCACATCGCTTGCGCTGATAACCAGGATGTTGCTCCCATTCCGCACGGAGATTGTCAACTCAAAGTTGCCGTTCTTTGACGAGCGACCACTCTCAATCGTCCCCGTCGTATCGTTTCGCAACTGAACGTCAATGTCAGGATCAGTTTTTCCAGAAACGGTGACCTCTGATCCACTAATCATTGCATTGTCATCAGGAGAAGAGAGGGAGATCTTCGGCGCCACATTATCTCGTTCGATAACGATCTGATTTGACGATGCACCCTCAATGTCGTTCTCCAGTACGATCGCGACAATCTTGTTATCTCCAGGGAGAAGCGGAATACCGGTCACCACAAAGTTTGGAATCGTTGGCATGGCGATCTCGCCGCCGATTGCATTCGATCCATCAGCATAGGTGACGCGAATGCGAAGACGTGCACCCGTTCGCTCAATGAGATCTGCGGGCAGCGTTCCAGCAATGCTGGTGCTCTCCGCCGCGAGAACCGACTGCTGCGGTTGAATAAGGAGTGGGTAGCCAGCCATCGGGGTGGGGCTAGCAGACGGTGTTGGGCTCGCATCTGCCTGCATGGAGGTGATCCAAGGGATCGCGATCACGGCGACCCCAATCGATGCGGCGACAAAGAGGCCGACAAGCCCTACCGCAAGCGCACGACCGATAAGGACGGCGCACCCATCGAGGCGTCCATGGTTCTGGCCGTTTGCGTCGCCGCCCTGCGGTGTTCGGGTCGAAGCAACGGAACGGCGAGGCGCTTCACTCTCCGAACGACGCAACAGTTTCATGCGGCGATTCTCGCACGAGCAGCGCGCCGACCGCTACGCTCTCGCCATGCCTGAAACTCCAGTACCCCCCGCTGTGATGGATGCCGCTCGCCGCGACGTTGCGGATGCCCGAAGGCGGCTCTCCGCTGGCGTGCGCAATGGTGATGCCACAATCGCCTGGCAGGCCGCGCTCGCGGCACTCTCTGCACGCGGCCGATTTGGTGTTCGACTCGGACTTGAACGTTCACTCGCGCTCCTTGCCGAGCTCGGCTCGCCAGAGCGTGACGTGCGCGGAGCACTTGTGGCCGGAACAAACGGAAAGGGGAGCGTTGTCGCACTCGTCTCCGCAGCACTTCGCGCACACGGCCTCCGCCACGCGACGACGCCGAAGCCGCATCTAGTGAGCTATCGAGAGCGCGTCATGCTCGACGGGCGCCCGCTCGCCCCGCTGCCGTTCGCACGCGCAGTCGACCGCGCCCTTAGCGCCGCCGACGCAATTGAAGGGGACGTTGGGCCGGCGACCGAGTTTGAGCTCCTTGTCGGCGCAGTCTTCGAGGCCTTGCGTGCCGACTCGGTGCAGACGGCAATCGTCGAGGCTGGACTCGGTGGTCGCCTCGACGCAACGCACGCATGGGATGGCGGCGTTGCTGTCGTGACCAACATTGGACTCGATCACCAGCAATATTTAGGAGAGACGACGACAGCGATCGCGACAGAGAAGGCGGCGATCATCATGCCGGGCAATATTGCGGTTACGGGAATCGGGAGTGATGAAGCCTCGCTGGCCGTTATCCGATCACGCGCGGAGAGCGTTGGCGCACCACTCGTGATCGCACGGCCCGGCGCAACGCGCTCCCGAGGCCGCGCAGGTCTCGAAGTAGAACTCGAGGGGTACGGAAGTGTTGCTGTTGCGCTGATTGGTGCACACCAAGCAGAGAATGCCGCCGTTGCTGCCGCAACGATTGATGCCCTGCGCCTCGCCGGCATCGTGGACGTATCTTCTGCATCGGTTCGCGCCGGCTTTGCAGCTGCGCGATGGCCGGGTCGACTTGAACTCATTGAGCACCCGTTCGGTCGAGGCGATGCGCGCGACCTCCTCCTTGATGGTGCGCACAATCCTGCAGGTGCAACAGCGCTTGCAGCAGCGCTCAAGGATCCTCACTTGACCTTGCACGGCGAGGGTGAGGCGACGTTGATCCTCGCCGCAATGGCCGACAAGGATGTCGCAGGCGTGTGCGCCGCACTGGCGACAGTGCCGTTACTTCGCGTAGCACGCGTCCTTTGCACGAGCGTTGGCGATGCGCGTTCGCTCCCCGTTGACGCCCTCCTTTCGATCGTTCGCGCGGCAGGCCTTGGCACGCACGCGGAGGTGTGCCCCGAACCAGCAACTGCGATGCAGCGCGCTGCCGATTCGAGCGGGCCCGTGATCGTGGCTGGCTCGCTCTACCTCGTGGGCGCCGTTCGCGAGGCGCTCCTGCGCGCGGGTGCGGTGCCCGACGACGGCAGCCTCGATCCGCAGGTTGACAGGGGCATGTCAGGATCAGCGCAATGAGTGGCCGGCAGACGTTCTCGATTCGCGGTATTGGAGATCCGCCACCAACTACGATCGGGCCGCTCACCGCGCATTGGGGGAGCCGCACCTATGTGATGGCCGCAATCAACCTCACCCCCGACAGTTTTTCGGGCGATGGGCTGTATGACGCGGCTGATACAGGTGGCGAGATTGGCGAGGCGATCCTTGCGCGCGTCGAAGCGCATGCGCGTGCTGCTCGACGAGATGGAGCCGATGTTCTTGATCTCGGCGCAGAGTCCACGCGCCCAGGCCATATGGTGGTTACCGTGGAAGAGGAGCTGCGTCGACTCATTCCAGCGATAACGCGAATCCGTGCAGCACTGCCAGAGGTGGCGCTGAGCGTTGACACGCAAAAGCCCGAGGTTGCAGCCGCCGCGCTCACTGCAGGGGCACACCTCCTTAATGACATCTGGGGCACGCGTCCCGGCAATGAGATGCTTCAGCTCGCAGCAGGTTGTGGTGTGCCGATCGTTGTCATGCATAACCGTGCAGCAGTGGCGAGTGGCGCATCTGGCGCACCATTCGAAGATGAGTTGATTGCGGAGCTGGCCGCCGTTTCCACACGCGGCCGAGCGCTCGGGATCCCACGTGAGAACCTGATCCTTGATCCAGGGTTCGGGTTCGGCAAGTCACCGGCGCAGAATCTTGTGGCACTCCGCGCGATCGGGCGATTGCGTGATCTCGGTCATCCTGTGCTGCTCGGCACGAGTCGCAAGTCAACACTGGGCAGGGTGCTCGACGTTCCCCCTGCAGATCGGCTCTACGCGACGGTCGCGACGAGTGCCCTCGGTGCGCTCGCCGGCGCAGACATCATTCGTGTGCACGATGTACTGCCAAATCGCGATGCTGTTCGTATCATCGATGCAACGCTTCGTGCCCGCGGTGAGGATGTGCCCGAAGTGCTCGGCCTAGATCCAAATCGACTCGACCGACCACCGCGTCGCGATCGGCGTGATCACATTGCGGTGCGCAACATTCGCTTTGATGCAGCGCACGGAGTCTTGCCCCACGAGCATGTGGAGGCTCAGCCGTTCTTTGTCGATGTCGAACTTGACGTAGATCTCAGGCCGGCAGGCAGTCATGACGACCTCACCGCCTCGGTGAACTACGGTGAGATTGTGGAAGAGGCGGTGAAGGCGGTCGGCAGCGCCGGGCACGTGGAGCTCATTGAAACGCTTGCCGAGCGGATTGCCGAAGCTGTTACAGGCGTCGTTACACGATCCGGCGTGCGCGTCGATGAGATCCGTGTGCGCGTACGGAAGCCG
Source organism: Candidatus Limnocylindrus sp. (assembly GCA_046086645.1). Taxonomy (GTDB): domain Bacteria; phylum Chloroflexota; class Limnocylindria; order Limnocylindrales; family Limnocylindraceae; genus Limnocylindrus. Next base: position 8,587 of record JBJSXZ010000006.1, on the reverse strand, counting down.
AAGGCTCCTGTCGTAGCACCGATTGACTGGGCTGGAGTCGAGATCGTGCGCCGCCCCTGAGGGGGCTACTTGTTCGGGCGTGTCCCGAGCGTCAGGGCAACGACAAGCCGCTCGCCATCGCGCAAGATTGTCAGGTTGATATCGGTGCCCGGAGAGAACTGCACGAGCAGATCTTGGAGCGGGTGGGCACCGTCGACGGCGACATCGTTTACCGCAGTGATGATGTCACCGCTCTTGAGCCCCGCACGTTCAGCCGGACTTCCTGGGACGATCGCGGGCGAGGTGCTATCGCCGTCAAGCCAAGCCCCCTCGTTTACCGGGAGGTTATTTGCCTTGGCGGTTCGCAGATCGATTGACGCATAGCGGACTCCAATCCATGGGCGTGAAAGCGTTATGCCGAGGAGTGCCTGCTCCATGATCGGCCGAGCGATGTCGATAGGAATCGCAAACCCAATCCCGGTCGCAACGGTAGAACCGCCACTCGTCGTGTCGGTGGCGATTGCCGTGTTGATACCGATCACAGCACCACTTGAATCAACGAGTGCACCGCCGGAGTTGCCGAAGTTGATTGCTGCATCAGTCTGGATGAGTGAACTGAGTCGGCCAGATTCAGTCGTGATCTCTCGGCCGAGCGCGGAGACAATTCCCGAGGTGACCGAGTTAGTGTACACACCAAGCGGTGAGCCCATCGCGATGGCGGTCTGGCCCACGCGGATCCCACTCGACTTGCCGAGGGTTGCTGCGGGAAGGCCAGTTGCATCAATCTTGACGATTGCGAGGTCGGTCAACGTATCAATACCGTACACGGTGCCGTCAAAGTCGCGCCCGTCTTGCAGGTGAACCAAGATCTCCTGAGCTCCGCTGACAACATGCTTATTCGTGATGATCCAGCCGTCGGCGGAGTAGATCACGCCCGAGCCGGTGGCACTGCCATCTGCAAGGACAATTTCAATGGTGACGATTGCTGGCGAGACTTTCTCAGCAACGGCCACGATCGCAGACTGTTCCGAGACCAGAGTTTGCTTGATCTGCGTGGTGAGATCGGATCCATTCGGGCCGAATCCACCGAGCAGGATGATCGTTGCACCAGCACCACCAACCGCGCCGAAGAGCATGGCGAGTGCGAGAAATCCTGCGAGCATTCGGCCGCGTATAAGTGGCTTGACCGCGCGCGCGATGGGTCGGGTCACCTTTGAGCTCAACCCCTTGCTCTCCCAGGGGAGGAGGCGCGCGGGCTCTGGCTCAAAGCGAACCGGTTTTTCCGGTGCAGCCTTTGGGCTCATGCTGACTCCTTCTTTCTCGCTCGGCTCTTCGGCGGCGCCATGGGCGTCGGATCTTCCGTAGAGGATGCCGCATCTGCCCGAAGCACGCGGCGAAGGCGGAGTGAAGTTTTCGCAACCTCACCAACGAGGGCTGCCGCACGCCTCCCCACGCTGATGAGAGAGCTGCTTGCACTTGGGGGCTCGGGTTCTGCCGGCTCGCCCTGGGCAAGTTCTGGGTCTGCAGGGAAGGTGAGGGCGAAACTCGTCCCCTTGCCGGCGAGGCTCTCAACAACGATTCTGCCGGCATGCATGTCGACGATTGACTTCACGATTGCAAGCCCAAGGCCAGAACCGGTTGCACGAGCGCTGCGCCCTGCGGCGGCGAGGCCCTCCGTTCCGCGGTAGAAGCGATCGAAGATTCGCGGCAACTCTTCGGGAGAGATGCCGACGCCGTCATCGCGCACAACGATGCGTGCCGCGCCAGTTGCAAGCGGCTGCATAACCACCGTCACCGTTCCGCCACGCGGCGTGAATTTGAGTGCATTCGCAACCAAGTTTGCAATCGCCTGCCCAACGAGCGTTGGATCGTGACGCACGAGCACAGCGCGCGACGGCAGCTCTTCGTTCAGTGCAACGCCACGGCGACGAGCACCGGCAGCAGCCTGATCAATGGCAGTGCGCACGCTTACTCGAAGATCGGCAGATTCGAGTCGTGGCTGCGAAATTCCTGCGTCAAATCGTGAGAGCTCGAGGATGTTTGCGGTCAGCGCATCCATGCGCTCCAGTTGGCGACCGGCTTCATCGAGAAGGCGCTTGCGCGTTTGAGCATCTGTCGCCTGCTCATCGGCGAGGAGATCAACAAACGCTCGGAGGGCCGCCATGGGCGTGCGGAGTTCATGTGAGATGTCGGCGAGGTGCGCCTGCCCACCATCACGCTCTCTGCGTAGGGCACGCACCGATGCTTCAAGTCGTTCAGCCATGACATTGAACTGCTCAAGCAATGTGCTCATCTCGTCGTTAATCGCTGCATCTGGCCCAGCAGAAACCCGAGCGGTTAGGTCGCCGTTACCGATCGCCGCAGCCGCAGAAGAGAGCTCGGCGACCGGTCGTGCGAACCGTTGCGACAAGAATGCAGCAATCAAAACGCTCAAGAGCATTGCAAGGGCACTGGCGAGGCCGATCACCCCGCCAACCTCTCGTAGCCGTGCAGCTCGTGTTGAGAGCGGCGCGATCAGGTTGACCTCAATTGCACTCGATTGCGGACCTCCGCTGAAGATGACCCGTGCCGGTTCGCTCTGCAGGCTCGCTCGCGCCTCGTCAGGGGCGGGTTCGATCGCTGCCGAACTGATGAGGAACTCGCCATCGGGGCTTGGATTGAACTTTTGCCTCACCTCGTTCCAAACCCCAAATCTAATCTGGACATCTGCGCGAGCGATCTCGTTAGCAATCTTTTGCAGGGCCGCATCCTGCAAAAGGAAACGATTGCGCACCCTGGAATTAATGCGCCCTGTCCGACTCACCACCAAATCACTTCCGGCAGCCGTGCGGGCAAGATCTTCAACTACATAGAGGACGGAACTCTGGCGAACGCTCACCGAGGCGGCCTCCTGTAAGCGTAGTGTTTCGTCAATTGAGTTGATGACGAGCACGCTGGATAGGGCAAGCGATGCGGCAACAGTTGCGAGGAATGCGACTGTAAGCCGCGCGCGGATACCGCGCGGCGGAGTATTCAAGAACCAATTGACGAGTCGGTTCAGGTGTCGCTGCGCGCGCCTCGTGCGCCGCGCTCCCCCTTGTCGGCGAATGCATACCCGACTCCACGGACTGTCGTAATGAACTGCGGTGAAGATTCATCAGGCTCAATCTTCTCGCGAAGGTGGCTGACGTGAACATTGATCGTCTTCTCGTCACCAGCCAGTGCCGCATCATAGTCGCGTACGCGGTCAAGAAGGTCGCGCCGGCTGAAGACTCGCCCCGGCTTCTCGGCGAGGATCCGTAAGATCTCAAACTCAGTTGGCGTTAAGGCAATCTTCATCCCAGCACGTGATACCTTGCGTTTCTCTAAGTCGATGACGAGATCTTCGGCACGAATGACGCGCCCACCAAGTGCATCGGCTAGGTCTCCATACGCACGCCGAAGTTGTGACTTCACGCGACTGAGAAGTTCACGGACGCGGAAGGGTTTCGTCATATAGTCGTCGGCTCCCAGTTCGAGGCCGAGGATCGTGTCGATCTCTTCGTCGCGCGCGGTGAGGATGATCACCGGCGCCTTTGATCCACCTGCGCGGAGCCTCCGCAGCAGTTCGAAACCGTCGATGCCGGGGAGGCGGACATCCAAGATGAGCAGGTCCGGCGCCTGCGCAAGGCCGAGCTCCAGCCCCCTCTCCCCGTTGCCCGCAAGGATGGGTTGATACCCCTCGCCCTTCAGGGCGACCTCGAGGGCGAGCGATACGGCTGGATCGTCTTCTACAACAAGGACCGTGGCTGCCATGCGCCGATGCTACACCCGCTGCAGGGCTATCCTTGCCATCCAATGAGCACACCAAACGCCCCGCAGCCACCGCACGGCGCCATCGCCCCCGATACGCCTACTCCCGTGAAGGAGCGCGGGAAGGGGCTCCTCTCTCGCGCAACCCTCAATAAGGACACCGCCTTTTCGCACGAAGAGCGCCGCCTCCTCGGCCTTGACGGGCTTCTCCCTGCGTCGGTGCTCACACTTGAAGAGCAGGTTGAGGTGGAGCTGCGCAAGATTCGTCGGAAGCAAGACCCACTTGAGCGCTATATCGGACTCGCCGCGCTCCAAGATCGTAACGAGACGCTCTTCTATCGTTTACTTGTCGACAATATTGAAGAGTTCCTTCCCATCGTCTACACGCCAACAGTTGGTGAGGCCTGCAAGCGCTGGAGCCAGATCTGGCGCCGACCGCGCGGTGCTTGGATCACGCCAGACGACAAGCCACGCATCGCAGAGCTCCTGCGCAATGCATCCGGGGGTGGCGATGTTCGCCTGATCGTCGTAACCGACAACGAGCGCATCCTTGGTCTTGGAGATCTCGGTGTTGGCGGCATGGGGATTCCGATCGGCAAGCTTGCGCTCTACACCGCCGCTGCAGGGATTGCGCCAGCGTGGGCACTCCCCGTATCGCTCGACGTTGGAACTGACAATCAAGAACTACTTGCCGACCCTGCATATCTCGGCTGGCGACGAGCACGCCTGCGCGGCGCAGAGTACGACGCATTTATCGAGGCGTTCGTCAACGGTGTGCGCGAGGCGTTTACCGGATGCGTGATTCAGTGGGAAGACTTCAAGCAGCAGAACGCGATCCAGATCCTTGAGCGCTATCGGAACCAGATTCCCTCGTTCAACGACGACATTCAAGGAACAGGAGCGGTTGCACTGGCCGGCATCATCGCCGCAGTGGCTGCAGGGGGCGGATCGGGGAGCCGCTCGGTCGACGATCAACGCATCCTCTGTTACGGCGCGGGTGCCGCAACGCTCGGCATCACCCGGATGGTACGCCGCGTGAGTAGCGCGCCAATTGTGGCCCTCGACTCGAAGGGGGTCGTGCATGCAGGTCGCACCGATCTTTCTGACGGGAAGGGCGAACTTGCGATCACGTCGGAGCAGGTCGCGCAGTTTGGACTGTCGGGCGCCACATCCGCCGCACTCACAGAGATCATTGCCGCCTACAAGCCCACCATCCTGATCGGCACGAGCGGCCAAGCGGGCGCATTCACTGAAGCGGTCGTGCGGGCAGCATCGCATGCCGCCCCAACGCCGATGATCTGGCCACTCTCGAATCCAACATCGTGTGCCGAAGCAACGCCCGCCGACATCTTTGCGTGGAGTGAGGGGCGTGCGCTTATCGCCACAGGCTCGCCATTCGACCCCGTCATCGTTGATGGCGTCGAGCACACGATCAGTCAGGCGAATAACGTCTATATCTTTCCTGGAGTTGGGCTCGCCGCTGTCGCTGGGCACCTGAAGCAGATTCCCGACGAGGCATTCGTTGCCGCAGCCAAGGCGCTCGCTGCAGTAACACCGGAGGGGGAAGAGCTCTACCCCACGCTCGGCAACCTGCACATGATCAGCCGCGCTATCGCTATCGCCGTTCTCCAGGAGGGCAGTGCGGGTGGCTGGGCGCCCGTGAATGACACGGCGAAAATCGAGGAAGTTGTTGATGCGGCGATGTGGCGGCCTACCTATCGCCCATACGTACCAGCCTAGCCCCGCGATAGACTACGGCAGAGAGTTCAGACAGGGAGGCGAGATGAAGATCGGAGTGCTACGAGAGACGAGTGCTGGTGAGCAGCGCGTCGCTCTCGTTCCCGACGCCGCCGCGAAGCTCTTCGCCGCTGGCCATGCCGTTGCGGTTGAACGGAGCGCAGGTGCGGCGGCAGGATTCCCTGATGCGCTCTACGAGAAGGCCGGCGCAACGCTCGTCGCAGATGCCGCAGCACTTTACGGCGGATCCCACGACGTGATTGTCAAGGTGCGAAAGCCATCTGCGGCGGAGGCCGCACAGCTGCCGGCAAACACAACGCTCATCGCCCTGCTCACACCAGGATCCAACGACGACCTCATTCCACTCCTTGCCCAACGCGGCATCACCGCCCTTGCACTCGAGCTTGTTCCCCGCATCTCGCGTGCGCAGTCCATGGATGTGCTTTCGTCGCAGAGTGGCGTTGCGGGGTATAAGGCGGTGCTCGTTGGTGCGGCAGCACTCGACAAGTTTCTCCCCATGTTGACGACGGCGGCCGGCACGATCGCGCCATCGAAGGCTTTCATCCTCGGTGCAGGAGTCGCCGGGCTCCAGGCGATTGCAACGGCACGACGCCTCGGCGCGGTCGTGAGCGGCTTCGATGTGCGTTCTGCAGCTGGCGAGCAGGTGCGCTCGCTCGGCGCCCAGTTCGTCGAACCCGCTGCGAAGGCCGAAGGCACTGGCGGCTACGCGCGCGCACAAACCGAGGATGAGGCAGCGAAAAATGCGGCGATCATCGGCGCCCATGTCTCCTCGCAAGACCTCGTCATCACCACGGCGCTCATACCCGGACGCAAGGCGCCGATCCTCATTTCTGACGCGATGTTGGCGACGATGCGCCCAGGCTCGGTCGTCGTCGACCTTGCCGCCGAGTCCGGTGGCAACGTTGAGGGATCAGTAGCCGGCGAGATGGTGGTGCGCCATGGCGTCCGTGTGATCGGCGCATCGAATATTCCATCGTCTGTTCCACTTCATGCGTCGCAAATGTTCTCAACGAACGTGCGCACACTCCTGCAACACCTCGCCGCTGCTGACGGGGCGTTGAACATCGATTCGAGCGACGAGATCATCGGACCAATGCTGCTCGTCCATAAGGGCGTAGCAGTCGAGAAGAAGTAGGAGGCAGCATGGTCACGACGCTCCTCACGATCATCGGTGCAGCAGCCGCCCTGACGGCAGTTGCGACGAGCAGTCCCCCTACCGACTCATCGACCCTGGTCGACGCGCAGATCGTTGAGATCTACGTCTTCTTGCTCGCCGCGTTCACTGGGTTCCAAATCATCACCAAGGTCCCGCCGCTCTTGCACACACCACTCATGGCCGCAACGAACGCCATTTCCGCGATTAGCCTCGTCGCAAGCATCGTCTTGGCAGGGGCGGAGCGACCACTCTTCATCAACATCATGGGGATGGTTGCGGTTGCTGCAGCGACGATCAACGTGGTGGGCGGATTTGTGATCACCGACCGCATGTTGAAGATGTTCAAGAAGACTGAGGCGCCGAAGTGATCGACCAGCAGATCGGCGCCCTCTTCGTGCAGCTCGCCTACATCGGCGCATCGGCGGCATTTATCCTCGGTCTGCGCGGCCTCACGAAGCCCGACACGGCTCGACGCGGCATGCAGCTCGCGGCCGTCGGCATGGCGCTGGCAATCATCGGCACACTGCTCAATCACGAGATCGTGAGCTACCAATTCATCCTGATCGGCCTTGTGGTGGGAGCGGCAATCGGCCTCCCAATGGGCCTCCTCGTGCCAATGACCGCAATGCCACAACGCATTGCGGTGAGCCACATGTTCGGTGCACTCGCCGTCACCCTCGTCGGCATTGCAGAGTTCGTCCACTACCGAGAAGCGGTCGGCGGCCCAGGCGTCGTCAAGATGGTCGCCCTCGGTTTCGAGACACTCTTCGGCGCACTTACGATCACCGGCTCGTTTATGGCGTTCGGAAAGCTTCAGGGCTTCGTCACCGGTCGGCCGGTTACCTTCCCAGGACAGAAGCTCGTCAACGCGGCGGTCTTCCTCGGCGCCGTTGCGCTCTATGCCGCGCTCGTCCTCACGCAGTCTGGCGGCGCAACGGGTGATTCTGGACTGGTGATGTTCGGCCTAATGACCGCGCTCGCCCTCGTGATCGGCGTGACGCTGGTCTTGCCGATCGGAGGCGCAGACATGCCGGTCGTTGTATCACTCCTCAACTCGTACGCGGGCCTCGCTGCAAGCGCAACAGGGTTTGCGATCGGCAACAACATCTTGATCGTCGCCGGCGCACTCGATGGCGCAAGCGGCTTCATCCTTTCGATCCTCATGTCGAAGGCGATGAACCGCTCGTTTGCGAATGTGCTCTTCGGCGCGTTTGGCGGCGAAAAGGCTGCCGCATCGCACAAGAGCGCGGAAGGTCTGACCACGCGTAGCGTGACGCCGGAAGACGCGGCGATGCGCATCGGGTATGCGCGAAATGTGATCGTTGTGCCGGGCTACGGCATGGCAGTTGCGCAGGCGCAACATGCGGTGCGCGAACTTGCAGAGTTGATCGAGAAACGCGGCGGACGCATTCGCTTTGCGATCCATCCGGTTGCAGGCCGCATGCCAGGACACATGAACGTGCTCCTTGCCGAAGCGAACGTCCCCTACGACCACCTGTTCGACCTCGATGAAATCAATGGTGAGTTCGCTGCCTGCGATGTCGCCATCGTGATTGGTGCGAACGACGTCACGAACCCAGCGGCGAAAGACGACCCAGGCTCGCCGATCTACGGCATGCCGATCTTGAACGTGCAAGAGGCGGAGCAGGTGATCGTCGTCAAGCGCGGCATGGCAACCGGCTTCGCTGGGATCGAGAACGAGCTCTTCTATCTTGACAAGACCTCGATGCTGTTCGGCGACGCGAAGAACGTCATCACCCAGGTGGTCGGCGAGATCAAGTCGCTGTGACAATCGTTGCTACTCTCGCGAGAGTGGTCAGTCTTGCGATCCTTGCAGCCACCTCGTTTCTCACGGGGTATGCGCTCCTCACTCTCCCGCCTGATGCGGTGCTCACTGTGCATTGGGGGATAGACGGCGTCGCA
>JBJSXZ010000005.1:0-3061 GCA_046086645.1 Candidatus Limnocylindrus sp. | reverse complement strand
CTCAAGTGCATCTCGAGCCGTATCAATCTCCACTGCACCCGCAACTGGCTCGTTGTAGCGCGCGGGATCAATGTCGGCACCACCAGAGAGGAGGAGCCCTTCCATTCGTGCGAATGCCGTAGCGCGCTGCTCTGTTGAACTCGTATGTGAGATGAGCAGTGGGAGCCCACCTGCGCGGCGCACACCATCGGCATAACGTGCATTCACGAGTGCGACGTGTGCCGCGTCTAGTGCAGCATCATGATCCGCAACGGTGATAAGAATGAGTGGTGCGCCGCTCATGTCGATGCTGCGCCGCTCATTGCGCGCACAGCGTGCACGACTCGATCTACCTCTGCCGCAGTGTTGTACGACATGAGCCCGATGCGCACCGTGCCGCCGCTCTCGGTGAGCCCGAGCGATTCGATGGCGTTCACTGCATAGAAGTCGCCGCTCCAGGTTTGAATACCGAGTGCACCAAGTGCACGCTGGATCACATCGGGTTGCGCAAAGGTCGCGGTGAACGAAACGATGGAGGTGCGCTCGTCGAGTCGATCGCGGTCGGTGATGCCACGCACGGTTACCCCGGGGATCGCCTCCAGCCCGTCGAGGAGCTGCGTGGTTATGGCGCGCTCATGGCGCCCGATCGCCCGAATTCCCGCACGAATCGCCCCACGCCGCCCCGTGAGCGGGGCGGCGTCTGTCACGCTTCCGAATTCTTCGCCGATCCAGGCGAGGTAGTCAATCGCGGCGGTGACCCCGGCCATCCCCTCAAAGCTCGGCGTCCCGGTCTCCCACTGGTCGTGGGCGGGTCGCACCTTATAGCGGCCGTATCGTTCAAGGAGCTCAAGGCGCCCGAAGAGCAGGCCAGCATGGGGTCCGTAGAACTTGTACGGGGAGCAGAGCAAGAAGTCCGTGTCGAGTGCCTGCACATCAACGGGGTAGTGTGGCGTGCTACACACCGCATCGAGGACGGTGAGCGCTCCCACCTCATGTGCGAGGCGCACGATCTCTTTTGACGGATTGATCGTCCCGACCGCATTCGACGACATCCCCGTTGCGACAATCTTTGTCCGCGGGGTCAACAGCGTTGTGTACTGCTCCATATCGAGCGTCGCATCTTCTGGGTTGACGCGAATGCCGCGAATCACAAGGCCGTGATCCTCTGCGAGGAGCTTCCATGGACTGTAGTTTGCGTCGTGGTCGAGCAGGGTAACAATGATCTCGTCGCCCGCCTTAAGGCCGCGCGCTAGAGAGCGTGAGAGATCAAAGTTCAGCGTGGTCATGTTCGCACCGAACTTGACGGATTCGCGCGGGGCGTTCAAGAGATCTTCTGCAGCGCGATGCGCCGCATCTGCGACCGCTGCCTGTCGGTTCGAGGTGATCCAATCGCCACCGGAGTTTGCATTGGCGTGAAGGAAAAAGTCGCGATAGGCATCGATCACCGTCTCGGGCACCTGCGTGCCCGCTGGTCCATCGAGGAAGGCGATCGGCGTACCGTCGGGGAGCGTGTTGCTCAATGCAGGGAAGCGCGAACGAATCTCGTCAACGGCGTAGGGGCGCTGCTTCATCGCCGCATTGTAATTGCGGCGCGTGCAAGAATGGCGACGAGGCCCGCGAACGCGAATGGCGTGGCGAGGGCCAGGAGTAGCGAGACGAGCCCACCGAGACCGACGCTTGTGCCGCCGGTGCGTGCATCACCCGTCTCGGGCGATGGGGTGGGACTGGACATCGCGCCCGCCCCGCTGAGGATCGTTGCGAGAAGGCTGAATACCGCGGCGAGGCAGAGGAGGGCGCCCAGCACAAAGAGAAGGAGTGCGGCGAGGCCGGCAAGGTACTCCCAGCGCTTCTCGGCACCGAGGATGCGCAGCGCCTCCCCACGCTCAAGCGTGGTGAGAATCAAGGGCCGCCCCCCTGGTCCTGCGGTGAGTTGCCCCCCAGCCAGTCCACCAGCGGCTGTCGCGCGATCGAGCGTGCTGATCTGCTCAAGGATGAGGCGTGCACCACGCTCGGGGTCGCTCGCTGCAAGCTCAACAACAAGTGCCGCCGAGGATGGCGTGGCGTACTCGCGCCGGGCCGCGTGAAGCTCGGCGACACTCCCATCCCAGCGACGCTCGATGACGATTAGCCCTTCGTCGAGCGCATCCGCATCGATGGCGACTGCAGAGGTGGCATCGCTCAGGGAGAACGGGACGCTGCGTACTGCGCGGTCGATCTCGCGCCACGAACGCCCGTCGGCGATCAGCACGCGCTCACGGCGATAGACGAGCGGCCGATGATTCTCGTCGTCAAAGGCCTCAGCAGCATCAACATTGCCGACGATCGCGACATACGCATGATCGGTAGATGCGAGTGCCTCGGTTGGCGTGTGTGGCTGAACGCCAGCAAGCAAGCGACCTGCGCGCATGCGCGTAGTGATGCGTGCGTTGATGAAAGCACCGACAGCGATCAGGAGCACACCGCCAGCGGCGAGTTGCAGTGGAGAGATCATGTGTGACGCAATCCGGTTGCAGGATCGATTGCCTGCGTTTCGCCGCTCACACTCGTCAAGACGAGTTGGCCGCCCAAGAGTGCGGCTTCTACAACAACATCACTATGCGCAAGGCGCCAGCGCACCTCACCGTCGGGGCGAATCGCCCAGGTTTCAATCTCGCTTTGCACAATCACATGGCCAAATCGCGGCGAGGCGATCAGCTCAACGATTGGTGTTCCTGCTTGATGGCTCCAGATGAGTTCGCCACTGCGCGCGCCAAACGCGTAGACGGCGAAGCCGTAGCCGGCAACAAAGAGGCGCCCCGCGTCCCAGTAGAGTGCACGCGGCTCGTCATACATCGTGGAGGCGAGCCGAACTGCCCATGCGCCAGTCGGCGTCTCGACACGGAGCTCCATCCGGCAGAGTCGATCGGGATCGCCGCCTGCCCCGGCGCCGAGCGCCCCATGGTCGATGAGTACCCCGCCCTGCTCAGAGAGGGCGAAGACGGCGGCCGCCTGGCCACTGCTCCCCCAGGTCGCGCGCATGCGCATACCGCCAGGGAAGTCACTGACGCGACTCTTGGGTTCACGCGCTCCGCGAGGGACTGGG
>JBJSXZ010000004.1:0-2097 GCA_046086645.1 Candidatus Limnocylindrus sp. | reverse complement strand
TCGGCGCCGCCCGTGCGATAGCAGTCGTGGATGATACCAATCTCCCCACCGTTGACATCTCGTACCGTCACGCCGATCACATCGTCCCAATAGACGCGACCAGGCTCAAGCTGATCGGTAGAAACAGCTGTGAGATAGGCGCCAATCAAGCGCTCGCCGGCGAGGCGACTTGCGACCTCACCAAAGCGAAGGAACCAACCAGGTGAGGCTGGCATCGACTCGAGGATGGTGAGCTGCCTTCCTCCGGATTCGACAGTGAGGTGCATGCCAGGGTTAAACCAGTGTTCAGGGCGATCGCTGAGCACTTCGACACGCACGGTGCCATCGAGGCCGCGTACGCCACGGACCTGCGCGACCCGAAGGTCGCGCGCAAGGTCACTCGCCGATTTCGAGGACGTAGTTTTCTCCCGTTCGGTTTGATATGACCTTCAGGAGGCTGCGGAGTGCCTTAGCAATGCTCCCATTTCGTCCGATAACGCGACCCATGTCGTCTTCATCAACGAGAAGTCGCAGCACAACGGCGCTTCCATCCTGCTGCACTTCAACACTTACGCCGTCCGGATTATCTGCAAGTGATCGAGCAACATACTCGACGAAATCTGCGGCGGCCATTTACGCCTCCTCTGCCGCTGCTTCAGGGGCTGCAGCCTCAGCAATGGGCTGGGCTACTTCCTCGACTGTTGGTGTTTCCACGGGTGCACCTGATGCGACCTCAGCAACTGGAGCATCGACAGGCGATGCATCGGCAGTCTCTGGTGCGGCCTCAACGACAACGGTTTCGGACTCAGCAGCAATTGGACGTGTACCAGGTGCGGTATAGCCCTTCTCTGCGGCCTTTGGCCCAGTCTTGCCACCAATGACGGGCGCGTTGCCACGTGCCTTCGTGATCAACGTACCGACAACATCGGACGGAAGCGCGCCCTTCGAAATCCAAGCGTCAATCTTTTTTAGGTCGAGCACCAGTGTCATTGGTTCGGTGCGAGGGTTGTAGTGGCCGAGAATTTCCAGCGCGCGACCATCGCGCGCGCGGCGGCGATCGGTAGCTACAACGCGATACGAAGGCTGGCGAGTTGCGCCAACGCGAGACAATCTGATGCGAACACTCATGCCGTTTTGCTCCTCTTGGGCCCAGCGGATGCTGGGCGGATGCCCCGTACGGTCGAGGCGGCCTGTCGGCTGATGGTAGCGGCTCTGGGCAGGTTGCGCATCTCTCGCTACCTGACTAGCGGCGTTTCCCCTTCCTCCGAGCCTTTTTCTCACGCTGGGTCTCCCTCGGGCGCTGGTGCCCCCCGGCATGCTTTCCACGCAGGGCACCGCCACCGGCCATCAGGCGGCTCGGGTCTGCCCCACCGGAGCGCCGCATGAGGATCCGCATCTCCTCGAGGCGCTTCACGAGTCGATTCACCTCCTCGAGTGCTCGCCCTGCCCCGTCCGCGATACGGCGACGGCGCGCCATGCTCAAGAGCGCTGGGTCGCGTCGCTCGGCAGGTGTCATCGAAAGGATGATCGCCTCCGCGCGCCCGAACTCACCACTCGCTGCTGCCGCCTCGGCATGAGCCGCCATGCCGCCCATTCCCGGAATCATCTTTACAACCTGGCCGATCGGGCCAAGGGTGGCCATCTGCCGAAACTGTGCGAGAAGGTCCTCAAAGGTGAGATCACCGCGTTTGATGCGCTCCCCGTTGAGTTCAGGGGACGCGCCCTGCTTTGACCCTCCACGCTGTTGAACGAGTTCGGCAAGCGTATCGAGGTCGCCCATGTCAAGGATCCGTCGCGCAATGCGATCTGGGTGGAAACGCTCAAGGGCGTCTGATCGCTCACCTGTGCCGACAAATACGACAGGGATGCCCGCCCCGCCTGCAACGGTAAGTGCAGCGCCGCCGCGTGCATCGCCGTCGAGCTTGGCGAGAATGGCCCCTGTTGGCTCCACCGCTGCTGCGAAACCTTCGGCAACGCGTAGCGCCTGCTGCCCGGTGGCTGCGTCGAGGACGAGCAACCGCTCGCGCGGTTGCGTTGCTGCACGTAACGCGCGCAACTCGGTGAGGAGATCATCATCGAGTGTCGTTCGACCAGAACTGTCGAGGATCACGAGGTCGA
>JBJSXZ010000003.1:0-15155 GCA_046086645.1 Candidatus Limnocylindrus sp. | reverse complement strand
CCAGCTTGACGACCCAGCACTCAACCCCGACGGCTCGGCGCGTCGCACCGCAGCAGATCGCGGAGATCCAGATCCGCCCGACCCACCTGTTGCCCTGCCTGGCGATGTGTGCGGAGATCCAACGCCAGATCCAGCGCTTGGTGGCGATCTCCTGACCAGCCGTTGGGTGCCAATTGGCGCGGCGGCGGGGTGGACTGGCGCAGTAACCGCGCTTGCGGAGCTACCCGACGGCCGTATCATCGCGGCCGGCGACGAACTCAAACGAGCGGCCGGCACGCGCGTGCGCGGCCTTGCAGTCTGGGATCCACGTTCTGGCACCTGGTCGCCCTTCGCGGCAATCAGCAATGTCGATGGAGCGCCAGCGACAATCCGGGCGCTCACCGTTGATACAGGCCGAGATATTCTGTATGTCGGCGGAACCTTTCGCTCGGTTCGCGGTGTAGGTGCTGCGGTAGAAGCGAATGGTGTGGCACAACTCAATCTGGCAACGAGCCGCTGGTCGGCAGTTGGTGGCGGATTGCAACCAGCAAAACGTGCGAACGGTAGCGCACATGTTTACAGCCTGTCGCTTGAGCCGAGCTCAGGAGCGCTCGCGATAGGCGGCAGCTTTGCGCGACCCAGTTCAGGGCGTAGTACGAATGTTGCAGTTTGGAACCCACGGCGAACGACTGGCGGCTTCTGGTCAAGGCTCGGAGAAGGAGTTGATGCGCCCGCTGTTGCTGTCTCGATTGCAGAAGATGGCACGGTCGTCACCGCGGGAAGATTCAGCGACGGACTGGTCAGTCGCTGGTCTCCGACATCGAAGAGTTGGTCGATTATTGGTGATGAAACGGTATTTAGTGATGCGCCCACAACACTCGCGCTCGACGGTGACGGCACGTTGATCGCAGGGCGCGGAGTTGGATGGTATGGCGAGGCGTTGCAGGCATTTGACGCGAGCGCACTCGGGAACTGGCGCCGCCTTGGTGGTGGGCTTTCGTACCAGCGCTCTACGCCTTGGGTCGCTACGACTGCAGTACTTCCAAATGGCAAGGTAGCGATCGGCGGGTATTTTGCGATGGCTTCTGGAGCACTTTCGCCGAACCTCACCGTCTGGAACCCGAGCACGGGTGCGTACGAGCAACTCGGGGGCGGCCTGCCTATTGAGCCAGATGCGCTCGCTGGATCCGCCCATGCAACTTTGATTGCCTCCACTCGAATCCGTTCAACGCTCCCCGGCGGGACTGGCGGCCGGTGCATCAGCGCGTGGGGGCTCGGTGCTCCGGGGGCACCAACCATCACCTCCGTTCACGCCATGAGAGGCCGCGCCAGCGTCTCGTGGAGTGTTGACACAACGCAACCAGCTGCGCGTGGTTTTATCGCGGTTGCCAGGGCGCGCGGCGAGCGAACGCGCACGTGCACGGCGGGCCCAAGCGCGCGCTCCTGCACCTTTGAGGGACTTGTCTCCGGCGTGCGCTATACGGTGCGCCTGCGAGCATGGAGCGCGCCTGCCGGCCCATCGCCGGATAGCACGTCGATCACGGTGAGGGCACGATAGTGCGAACGAGGCACGCCAACCTGTTCTGCCACACTGCGCGAGTCAGCTCGCTCCTCCTTGCTTGTGCACTATTTCTTATCGGATGTACACCAACACAACCGCGCAGTACAACCTTTCGCCTCGTTGCGTACGTGACGCATAGCCTGCCGCTCGCGTCGATAGAGTTTTCACACCTCACTCACGTGAACTTTGCCTTCATGAAGCCAAACGCGGATGGGTCGATTCGCCCACTTGGCGCGATTGGAAAGTTGGATCGAATTGTTGCTGCTGCCAAACCGTACGGGGTCAAGGTCCTCATCGCAGTTGGTGGCTGGGGGTGGGACGACGAATTTGAAGCCCTTGCCGAATCTACAGACTCACGCGCACGGTTCGTCCAAGAGATCGCGGCATTCATCGCACGGCACAAGCTCGATGGGGTTGACCTTGATTGGGAGTACCCAAACCTTGGCGCGTCGGGCGAGGCGTTTACGGCCCTGGTGCGTGACCTTCGAGCCGCACTGCCAACCGGCACACTTCTCACCGCAGCCGTACTCGCCGATGCAAGCAATGCCGGCGGTGTATCAGAGGAGATCTTTCCGCTGGTCGACTATCTCAATCTCATGGCGTATGACGGACCAGCGAGTGACCACTCTTCGCTCTCGATGGCCCGCTCCTCGCTTGATTCTTGGGTTGCCCGTGGGCTCTCCCGCGACAAGGCCATCCTCGGCGTCCCGTTTTATAGCCGACCGGGCGGCGTCTCGTACCGCAGACTGCTCCAGAGTGACGCCGCTGCAGCACGTGGAGATCGCATCGTGTACGGCGGCGTAGAACAGAACTACAACGGCCCAGCAACCATGCGACTCAAGGTCGCCCTTACAAAAGAACTTGGCGGCGGGATTATGGTCTGGGAACTGCTCTACGATGCACCTGGCGACGACGCACTGCTCAAGGTGATCTGGGAGGCTGCGCAGTGACATGCCACCTCCATGGGCGCCGTGAGCACGTATCCTGCACGAATGGAACGAGATATGGGTGAGCCACGCATCGAGAGTCTCGCGAACCCGCTCGTCAAGTCGCTGCGCGCGCTGCGCACCCCAAAGGGGCGCGACGGGCAGCGACAGTTCCTCGCTGAAGGGGCATGGATGCTCGACGAAGCTGAGGCCGCCGGTTGGCACCCCGAGATCATCCTCGTCGACGGCTCAACGGTGCGCGGCGTCGCTGGAGCATACGCTGGTCGCGCACGTCGAGTGATCGAAACAACGCGTGAGGTGTTAGCCAAGATCACGGGGCGTGACAACCCACAGCCACTGCTCGCGATCTTTGCGGATCCAGCGCCAGATGCACGAGACCTCACAACGCTCAATGCTGCAAGCTCGCCACGCTGGCTCTTGCTTGAGGCACCACGCGACCCTGGCAATCTTGGCAGCTGTATTCGCAGCGCCGATGCGGTTGGTGCGGGCGGCGTCATTATAGCGGGTGACTCATGCGACCCGTATGCCATTGAAACGGTGCGCGCGACGATGGGCTCAATATTTTCGGTGCCGATCTATCGCACAACTCTCGATGACGCCTGTACGTTGATTCGGCGCTGGAGTGGGAGTACGGTTGCCGCAACGCTCCAAGCGAGCGACGACTATGCATCGATGAGTTACGCAGCGCCATCACTGATTGTTGTTGGCAGTGAGGCACACGGACTAAGCGAGGAGGTTGTTGCTGCATGCAGGTCGCGGGTGCGCATTCCGATGGTTGGTCGTGCGGAGAGTTTGAACCTTGCGGTTGCAGCCGGTCTAATGCTCTACGCTGCAGAGCGGGCACAGCGCTAGGGAGTTAGTTCTCCAGGCAGATCTGCGGCTTGGCTGTTGGCAGGGGGAGTGGCGAGACACCCTCATCCTTGTAGACGCCGATCACCACGCGCTTCGGCCCCTCTGAACGTTTTGTTTCTGACGTTTGGAGCACAATGCGACCGTCTTGAATGTCGGCCAAGTCAGACCAGGTGTAGACGTGCTCACGAACCTCGACGATCTTGTAGCGACGGCGGACGACAACGCCGTCACTCGACTTCGGCTCGATGTCGACGTAGACCATCTCGCCGATGAGACTTCTCGCCTCTGCGTCGAGGAGTCGTTGGAACTCCCAATATCGCGCATGGGCATAAATGAAAAGGAAGCCGTTCTTTGAGCGTGGCCCTCCCCGAGTTGGATCCCACTCTGCAACGCGGCACCATGGGAAGCGCACCCCATCTCCCTGGTCAAGTGGCGGGCGAACGATCGGTAGGTTGATCCAGATGCCCGTCACAACGACGCGCACCGGGTCTCCAGGCTCGATCGGCACGATGAGCGCAGGATCGACGGGCACGAGCGGAGGCGGGGTGTTGTGGTTCGGGCCCGTGTCACCGCCGCTTGGCGTTGGGGTTTCCGAGCTTGATGGATCTGCTGTGACAACCTCCATCGACCCTGGAGCCCATGGCCCGATCGCCTCGTCGGCGGCCCATAAGCCGAGCGCTGCCATGGAGAAGATGAGTGAGAGGCTCAGAAGCATGACGGAGCCGACATGCCTCCAGGGGGCAAGAGGAGGATCAGGTTGCCTCATGTTCATTGGGAGATTCTAACCGCAGAACAGGCGGTCACCTGAACGTGGCACACTTGTGAGATGAAACTACCATCACCATTTTCACCTAACGATTGGCCGACGCAGGCACGTCTCATCGGGTGGCTCGCGCTCGCAAGCGCCGCACTTGTGGCGATCGCTGCAGGAGCAAGGGTCGTCGCTGCGGTCCTGAGTGCCCAGGGCGCACTCATCACTGCACTTGTCGCAGGGTGGATCCTCTCCGCACTCGCCTCCCCGCCTATTACTGCACTCGTCGTGCGCGGATGGCCGCGATCGCGTGCCATCGCACTGGTGTGGATTACCGCTGCAGTTCCGATCGTCATCATTGTCACGGAGATCGCGATCGCTTTCGCGCAATCGCTCGGCACGATTATTGCTGGCCCAATGCCGTCCGAAGCCGTTATCGCCAGTCTCATCGCACGACCAACCGCATTGCTCTCATCAATCGGTCTATCGATCAATCTCGCTCCAATTGCGATCGAGGCAATCGTTGCGCTGCGAGCTTTTGCAGCCGGCCTACAGGCAAACCTTGGCGGACTTGCAGCGGGGGCAGTCGGAGCGGTGGGGCCACTCCTATTGGCCATCGGCAGCGGTGTCGCGCTCTCAGCTAACCCAGACCTCCTCGACCTCAACGCACTTGGCCACCTCACACCCAGCGGGAGCAAGGAGCGGATTCGCCACACCCGCAATGTGCTTGAGGTGATCATTGCGCGATTTATTGCGCGCCATTTGGCACTCGGAGTCATCTATGGCGCGGTCGTCTTCGTCGCTGCAACCCTTGCTGGAGCCGACGGCCTCCTTGCTGCAGTCCTCGGCGGCGTGGTCATGGCGATCCCCTCAATCGGCCAGGGGCCAGCAGTGGTGCCACCGCTTCTCCTTATCGCGCTCTCTTCTGGGTCACATGCGTTCGTAGGCGGCGCCCTCGTCATCGCCGCCTGGCTCGTATGCGCAACGCAGCTCGCCCCACGCTTCATGGCGGGCGTGCTGCACCTCTCTGGAACGACGGTCTTCCTCGCAGGTGCGATCGGCGGCTTGATTGCTGGCCCAATTGGTGCAATCTTCGCTCTCCCCGTCGTTGCTGCAGTTGCGGCTGTCCGCGCGCATCCAATGCAGCCGCGAGTGAGGCGCCGCCGTCGCTAACTCCGCGCTGGCGCTGGTGAGCGTGTAGCCTCAGGAGATGCAGATCCCCCAACGCCTCTCGCCCCGATGGCGCGGACCATTTCGCCACCGAAACTATCGTCTCTTCTGGTTCGGCCAGCTCATCTCGCTTGCCGGTACGTGGATGCAGTCGATCGCGCAAGCCTGGTATATCACCGAGCTCACCCACGAGGCCGCCTGGCTGGGGATCGTTGCTGCTGCGCAGTTCACGCCTGTCCTCATCCTTGGCCTATTTGGCGGTGTGATTGCAGATCTCGTGCCGAAGCGCCGCGCGCTCATCACAACGCAAGGTGCGCTCATGTTCCTCGCGGTCTTCCAGGCGCTGCTCGTTGCCCTCAACCTGATGACACTGCCCTTACTTGTCACGATGGCAGTACTCCTCGGCATCGTGAACGCATTCGACATGCCGATACGCCAGTCATTCTTCTCAGAGATGGTGAGCGAAGAAGAGGTTGGCCGCGCCGTTGCGCTGAATTCTGCGATGTTCAATGGCGCGCGGGTCATTGGTCCAGCAATCGGCGGGATACTCATTGGGATCATCGGCGTTGCAGGATGCCTCGCGGTCAACTCCGCAAGCTTCCTCGCAGTCTTGGTCGCACTCATCTTCATGCGAGAGCAGGAGCTTCGTGCGGCCCCGCGTTCACCCCGGCCACGATCCGTCCGAGCGGTGATGAACAACCTTGTCGAGGGCCTGAACTATGTGTGGAGGACACCAGCCGTAGCGCTCTGCATCTTTGTCATTGGCATTGTCTCGGGGGTCGCAATGAACTTCAACGTGGTGATTCCACCCCTCGCACGCACGGTGCTCGACATTGGCGCGCCTGGCCTCGGCTTCCTCATGGCCGCGATCGGCCTCGGCTCACTGTCAGGAGCGCTTGCTGTGGCCGCACTACGGCGTCCGCGGATCTCACCAATCCTTGCCGGGGCGGCGGTACTTGGTGCCTGCTCGATACTCGCGGGTGGCGTGAGCGAGTCTGGTGCGGCGTGGGCCCCCTCTGCGACTGGCGCAGCACTCTTTTTTGCGGGATTCGGTGCCATCGCCATGGCGGCGTCGGCAAACTCCACGATTCAGGTGCTCGTGCCAGCGCAACTACGTGGGCGCGTGATGAGCGTCTACACGACCGTTTTCGCTGGGTCTACTCCAGTTGGCGCGCTCGCCACCGGGCTTCTCGTTGCAGCGATCGGTGCGCCAAGGGCGCTCCAGGTCGCAGGGATGCTCGCGCTCTTTGCGGCTGGATTTGCAGCGGTGCGTTGGCGCGCGCTCCTGAAGCGAGCGACGCTATGGTAGCCGGATGCGGCGCCAGGAACTAGCGCGCCCAGCTGCATCGACGACGCGCAGGTCGATGCTTGATCCACTTGCAAGCCAGACCGGCTTGCCGCCTGGTGCCTGAAACAACGGACCAAACGCAAAGCGCTCCTCGAACGGGAAGACTACCGGCCGACCAAACCCGACGCGAATCTCAATGTGGTTGATCCCTGTTTCACTGTCGGATGCGCGCAGATAGAGCGTGTACGGCGGTGGCGTGCTTCCGTGCGCATAGCCACGCTGGGCCCGGGTGCTGCTAATGCGCGGCGCAGTTGTATCGCGACCAGTGGAGACAGCGAAGGGGGTGCGATCGCCAGAGGAGAAACGCATCCACACGGTGCTTGATTGAATGCCGAGACGTGGCATGTACGACCATCGGTGCACATCACGCAGATCGTAGACACGAACCTCGCGCATCATATAGCTGTCGGAAACCTCGATGTTCCGCGCACTTGTCGGCGCGTCATACTTCAATAGTTTGAGCGCAAGGTCTGCGTCAAGCGGTGAGCCCTGGCTCGTTGCACTCAAAATATCGTGGAGCGAGATTGGGCGTGGAGTTGGCGGCGGAGGTGGGGTATCGATAGGCCCACTAACGATGCCGCCACCATCACCACTGTCATCGACAGCAGCGTCGCCGCTCCCCTCACCATCGCTGCTATCCCCAGGGTCGCCACCAGGCTCAGGTGCGAGACTTTCTTCCGGTGCGTCGGTCGAGGGTGCCTCATCGCCCCCATCCATGCTCTCGTCAGACTGCGCTGGGTCTGTCACCTCGTCGCCAGCAGCCGTATCGGTGGGGAGCTGGGACGCATCACTTGAATCTGGCGCGCCGAGCGTGGTCGCAAGCACGCGTGGAGCTGCAAGTGAACAGACGAGGGTGGTCACGAGCAGTGAGCTATACAGGAGGTGCCGACGTCCAAACTGTGGGTTCATAGCGAGAGGATCATCTGTTCTCGTGCCAGCAGCCTGTCACGCGGCGAGAGAGAGCCCCGCCCGCTGAACGATTGCTGCCGCCGCACGGTCTGGCGCACCTGCAAGCTCGCCGCGAGGGCCGAGGTGGCGCTCGCTAAAGGCCCGCCATGCTGTTCCATCTACGTGTCCGCGCGTGATGGCACCTGCGGCTGAGGCGGCATCGGTCACCCGGTCGCCGATGAACTCGACAGAGGGCTCCGCTGGATCAAGGAAGAGGCCAGGGTGTTCCCGATATGCCGCCGCGTCACTCATGTCGATAACGAGTGGTCGCTCGAGGAGCGACCAGAGGAAGATGCTCGACGAGTAGTCGGTCATCAGCACATCCGCGATAGGGAAGAGATCCTCGATGTGGATCGCAGCATCAAGAATGAGATCGGCACCTGTGAAAGCCTCGTCATCGACGACGTTCGCGTGGCCTTTTGCGACAATAGCCCAATCGACCGGAAGTTTCGATCGCAGTTCATTCAGCGATATTCCGCCACCGATCGATCGGCCAGCGCCACGGCCACGGAATGTTGGGGCGACCAGAAGGATGCGCTTGCTGGCAAGTTGTGGCCATCGCGCAAGTGCCGCTTCACGTGCAGCTGCTACACGCGTTGCATCGGCGAGCCATGCGCCACGGAGTGGGCCGACAGCAGCAACGTCCTCTCTCGGCATGCGAAAGGCTTCAGCGAATGGGGTTCGCGCAGGCTCTCCACTGACCAGTGCGAGTGAGTAGCCGCGATGCAGTACGGCGTCGAGTGGGGCACTCTCTTGCATGCCACCGTTCACCGCGTGTCCAAAGCGCTTGTAGGCACCTTCTGCATGCCACGCCTGCACAACGATCGTTCCGTGACGGCGCGGGACAACATGAACCGGAAGCCAAGCGTTATCGATGATCGTGACGCGTGCGCGTTGGAGATACCAGGTTCCGCGAATCGTGCGGAGCAAGTAGCCAATTTTCGCGCGAAGGCTGTAGCCATATGGCTCAAGGAGATGGCGCTGTCGCAGGTGCGGCTGGAGGCTGCTCATTGCGTTGCTCAGCGCGGTCAACTGCGGCGAGAGGTGGGTACCACGAGGCGATGCAACAAGGAGCTCCTCCCTGATCGGGAAGAGCGAGGCAATCAGGCTAACCAGCCGTAGAACCGCCGCTGCAGCAGCAAACTCAAGAGCGCTCATACGTGGAGCCTATACTGCCGAGCGATGGCACGGTTCTACGCAGCGCTTCGTCGATGGTTCCCATTCCGCACATTGCTGCGGGTTGGCGCCGCGCGCCTTGGGGGGAGCCTGGCCATGCTTCGACCCGTGCAAAACCGGATCTACATTGCCGCTCCGCACGATCGAGCATTGCGGGGCAGCCTTCGACTCATCCACGACGAACTCGCTCGAGCCACGCCCGTGCCAGTTCTGCTTGTAGAGTGCCGCTCAGCCATCCAGGCACTCGACCATTTTGCGCTCGCTCGAAGCATCAGCGGACTTTTCTTAACGCTGCGAGGTGCATACCGTGTTGCAAGTTCCCGAGTCGTGCTCGTTGACGACTACTACTTCCCGATCTATCCCATTGCGCGCCGCCCTGGAACCACTATCGTGCAAGTCTGGCATGCATCAGGTGCGTTCAAGCGCTTTGGACGTGCGACTCTCGAAAAAGGCTGGGGGGCAGACACCGATTTTGTCCGATACGTCGCAATACACTCAAATTATGATCTCGCCCTCGTCTCTTCTGAATCGGTAGCCCCAGCCTATGCTGAAGCGTTTGGTACACCAATTTCGATCTTCACCGCGCGCTATGGGATGCCAAACACCGACCCACTTGTTGACCCGGTACGGAGTGCACCTGCACGTGAAAGAACCAGGAGCAGGCTCGGCATCGGCAGCAATGAGATTGCAGTGCTCTGGGCGCCGACGTTTCGAGGAACGAATATTCTTGAAGCGACTGCACCAAGCAACCTTGACTTGGAACTTCTCATGTCGCGACTTTCGCCACGACATCGCCTGATCTTGCGCATGCATCCGTTTGTGCAGCAGTCGCTCAAGATTCCTACAGCGCTTCGTGACCGCGTCGTCGACGCGTCGATCGAAGAAGACATCAACGATGTGCTGCTCGCAGGCGACATCCTTGTCTCGGACTACTCGAGCCTGATCTACGAGTTTTCGCTCCTTGGCCGACCCATCGCGCTCTTTGCCCCAGACCTCGACAGGTACGAACAAGAGCGCGGCTTCTTTTTCGATTATCGAACGGGCGTTCCTGGACCGGTATTTGCCGAAACGAGCGAACTTGCTACGTGGATCAGCGCTGCATCGTTTGACCTTGAGCGTGTCCGCGCCTTTGCCACACGTTCCTTCGACCGTGCCGATGGACATGCGACGGAGCGCCTCGTCGAGCAGGTGATCTTGCCCGCCTACGCTGAGAGGGGCTAGCGCCATGTGCGGCGAGGGTATGCTGCCTGCATGAGGGTCTTTGGCATCATCCTTGCAGGTGGCACAGGGCAGCGTTTTGGCGACGCCACCCCGAAGCAGTTTATCCGCCTCGCCGGAGAGCCAGTCCTCCGGCGCAGCACCGCCGCGCTCGCTTCGAGCGGGCTGATCGACCAGGTCATCGTCGTCGCGAACGCCGAGTGGCAGAAGGAGACGCACGACGCCATCGACGGGCTGTCAGGCGCGCCAATCAGTGTCGTCTCCGGTGGAGCGACCCGCAACGAGTCGACGCGTGCTGGTCTAGCTGCCGTCGGTGCCGATGCAGGGGACATCGTTTTGATCCACGATGCCGTACGTCCGCTGCTCAGCCGTGAGGTCATTGATCGCGTGATTGCCCCACTGCGCAGCGGTCGCGCCGAGGCAGTAGACACGGTGATACCGACCGCCGACACCCTCGTCGTCGTGGAGGATGATCGCATCACCGACATTCCCGAGCGGAGCCGCTTCCGTCGCGGTCAAACGCCACAAGGTTTCGTCGTCGGCACGCTGCGACAAGCGTACGAGGCGGCACCCGTCGGGTCGGCTGCATCCGACGACTGCACCCTCGTGTTGCGCCATGTTCCAGGGGCTCGACTCGTGCATGTCGCCGGCGACGAAGAGAACATCAAGATCACGACGCGGATCGATCTCGTTTTAGCCGATCGCCTCTTGCAGTTGCGCGCGATCGGCGGGGACCGCATCGCATCGACGCCGGCCGTTGCAGGCTCGTGGAGCGATCGCCGCGTCTTGATCATCGGCGGAACGCACGGGATTGGTGCGGCGATTGCAGATGCAGCACAAGCTGCCGGTGCACGGGTGAGCCGTGTTGGTCGTGGGAGCAAGGGCGGTGTTGAGAATCCCACCGCGGTGGCCGAGATTGTTGAGCAGGCGGCAGTAACCCTTGGCGGTATCGACGATGTGATCGTTACGGCCGGCATCCTGCGCATTGGTGAGATTGCAGCACAGTCGGCCGAAGAGATCCTTGAGACTGTCGCAGTCAACCTTGCCGGATCGCTCCTTGCCGCCCGCGCAGCACATCCACACCTTGCAGCAAGCAAGGGGACGCTCACCCTCTTCACTTCGAGCTCATTCACCCGTGGCCGTGCGCGATATGCGGCATACAGTGCAACGAAGGCGGCAGTTGTCAACATGATGCAGGCACTCGCCGACGAATGGGTGGGCGACGGGATTCGCGTGAACGCCGTCGCGCCCGAGCGCGCGAACACCGAAATGCGCCGTAACGCCTTTCCAACAGAGGATCATGCAACCCTGCTTCAACCCGAGGCGATCGCTGCCGCGACCCTCGCCCTCATCCGCTCTGGTCTCACTGGTCAGGTGCTCGACGTCAAGAAGCACGAGGGCGCTGCGCCGGCCGATTAACCTCGCGTTCGGCGCACACCGCGCTGGATCCAGGCGCTCTTCGGTGCAGGCTGCGGCTTTGGGCGCTCACCGAAGCGCCGCCGCCACTCACGTCGTCCAGACAGGTAGCGCGTAACCTCGAGATCGGCCGCACGAATCGCCGCGCGCGACAGGAAGGCGCGGTGCATATCGAAACAGGCGCGCGCCCAGCGGTCGCCATGTGCGTCGCCTGTGGCGAGGTGCGCGAGCTCATGGAGCGCCGTCCCCTTGTCGTAGGAGCAGAGGAACATCTCGCCGGTTTCAGTGACAACCCAACCAAACGGATGTGAAGGTTCTCGCCGTGTATCGAGATGCTCGTGTACACGCACCCACTCAAGGCGCAGGCGCTTCACTTTTGCCGCACGCGCCAAGAGGAGGAGTGTCGATTTCCAGCGCGGCCACGCAGCAGGGCGGAAGCCACGCATCGGGCGCACCTCGAACGGCAGATCGAGGGCCCACTGCGGCAGTTCTGCCCAGCGCCCTGCAATCTTGACGCGGCGGAGTTTTCCCATGTAAAAATCTTACGCCGTTAGGCGTAGTGGCGACTTATCGAGAACGCACGCGCCGGAGGAACTCTTTCGTCCGTGCATCTTTCGGCTTCCGAAAGAGCCGCTTCGCCGAGCCGACCTCCACCAACTTACCACCCTCGAGATAGGCGACGCGATCGGCAACGTCTGCCGCGAACGACATCTCGTGCGTGGCAATCAACATCGTCATGCCACTCTTTGCGAGAGCGCGCAACGTCTCGAGGACCTCTGCGACGAGGACGGGATCGAGCGCGCTCGTAATCTCGTCAAGAAGGAGCACCCGCGGTTCGGTTGCGAGCGCACGCGCAATTGCAACGCGCTGCTGCTGGCCACCGGAGAGGCTATCAGGGTAGGCGTCTGCCTTCTTCGCGAGGCCAAGTTGCGCCAGGAGCGTGCGGGCACGGCCATCGGCCTCGTCGTGGCTGAACCCGAGTGCGACACGGGGCGCAAGCGCGACGTTCTCTACGACGCTCATGTGCGGAAAGAGGTTGAAGCCTTGAAAGACGATGCCGAGCATGCGTCGCTTCGCGTCCGCATCGCGATCCTCGGCGGAAACCGGCGTGCCGTCGAGCAGGATGCTGCCAGCGTCGATCGGTTCCAAAAGATCGGCACAGCGGAGCAGTGTCGACTTTCCTGATCCAGACGCACCGATCAGGCAGACCACCTCGTGTTCCGCAAGGGCAAGGTCGATTCCGTGAAGCACGGTTGCGTCGCCGTAGCTCTTTCGCATGCCACGAAACTCAATGACGGGAGTTGCGCGCCTCTTTGCCATCAGCGTTGTTGACCAAGTTGTGCTGCGCGGTCGCGCGCTGCGAGCCAGTCAACGAAGCGTGTCATCGGGAAGGTGATCAGGAGGAAGATCACGGCAGTTGTCATCAGTGGCGTGAAGTTGAAGTCGGCAGCCTTGAGGATCTGGGCGCGGCGGAACGCATCCACAACGCCGAGGATCGAGACGAGTGCGGTGTCCTTCTGGAGCCCGATGAAGTCGTTGAGCAGCGGGGGAACGACGCGCCGAAATGCCTGAGGGATCACGACATAGCGCAGCGATTGGATGCGTGAGAGTCCAAGAGCGCGTGCGGCCCGCTCTTGCGATGGGTGAATGGATTCGAGCCCAGCACGATAGACCTCGCTGACATAGGCGCTATAGATGAGGACGAGCGTGACGAGTGCCCAGAAGAACGGATCCTTCGGTAGGCCGGGGATCTGCAGCGCGGGGACTCCGAAGCCGAGCAGGTAGATCACCAAGATGCTCGGCACGCCACGGAAGAAGTCGACATAGATCATCGCAAGGAGCCGGAGCGGCGCAAGTGCTGGCGTATCCACGGACCGTGCGAGCGCGATGAGGAGGCCGATGGGCAGGATCAGCAGCTCGGCGAAGACGAAGAGTTGCACGTTGGTGGCGAATGCCCCCCACACACTCGGGAGCGCGTTGGCGAATCGCTCGCCATTGAAGAAGGCGTGTTGCACCTCCGGCCATGCAGCAGACGATCCAACGATAGCTCCGACGGCCAGACATGCAATAACGGTGCTAATGGCGGCGACGAGGGTGCCCTTTCGACCACTCCTCGGCGCCGCCATCGAAATCGCGCTCCCTGGTCAGTTGAGCTCGGGGACCGTGTATTCAGTACCGAGCCATTTGGTCAACAATTCGGCAATCGTTCCATCCGCTTCAAGCGATGCAATTGCCTCATTGACGCAGGCTGTGAGCATTGAACCCTTCTCAAGTACAACACCAAACTGACCGGGGGTTGGTAGCTGCCCGACGATCAGCCCCCTCGTCAGCTGGAAGTCACGCATATAGACGGCGGTCGGAACATCGGTCACCATCGCGTCGATGAGGCCACCCTCTAGCGCCGCTACCGCGTCGTCGTTGGTGTTGAAGTTCAATACATCTTTCGTCGGCGCGATCTCATCAACGATGGCCTGATAGCTCGTCGTGGCAGTCTGCGCACCGAACTGTAGGTCCTTGAGGTCGGCGATGCTCTTCGCACGCGCGGCAGGGGAGCCCTTCACCGTGAGCACCGCTTGGTAGACGTCGTAATAGCCAGTGCTGAAATCGACCGCTTCGGCGCGCGCGCTCGTGATCGAGACCTGGTTCATGAAGAGGTCGAACGACTTCTCGCCGGGCGCGAACGACTGGTCGAAGGTCGTCACGATCCAGGTCACCTCGTCCTTGGCGAAGCCGAGCTCAGCAGCGATTGCGTAGGCCAGCGCACCTTCGAAGCCCTTCCCCTTATATGGGTCATTGCCGTAGTCACCATCGAAGAGTTCGGAACCCTCGTTCCCACCCTGGAACCATGGGCTATAGGCGGGATTGTCTGTCGAGAGGGTGAGCGTGCCAGCGGTCTTCAAGGCGAGATCCGATGTCGCGCACGAGGCAACACCTGAGGGCGAAGGCGATGGCGACGCAGCGGAGTTCGTGCATGCGGCCAGGATCAAGGTGAGCGCCATGATCGCAACAAAGCCTCGTGTCGTCTGCGTAAGCCTGCGTGCGCGGTGGGTGTCCATCGTCTAGCCTCCTATGCGCCGTGTTCTCCACGGTGCTGGTACAGCAAGGTCTGCATCAGCGCGAGCGTGACGCGGAATCGGCGCGACGGCCATGCTCGCTGCGTGAGGATAGCAGGGTACGTGCCGCCTTCAGGCTCGCTTGATCGAGATCGGGCTCCGTCGCGCTGCCCCATAGCGTTCGGCGGCACTCCCGCGATTGACGGCAAGGGCGAGTCGACCCGCTGAGTCGAGATAGCAGAGCGGCTCCCCTTCAGCGACATCGCCAAAGCGGTGTGCCCACACCGTGTCCACTCGCGTTTTTCCGATGGTGACCACTAGCGCCTCGCCTGCCACAAGGGTGCCGAGTGCCTCACCGATATCGTCACGTCCGCCAGCGAAGACAAGCGTGCCGAAGCCGTCGATGATGCGCACCACGGTGCGCAGTTCCCCAGGCACTACCTCGATTGGGAGTTGCGGCATCTGCACAATCGAGTCGGGCGACAGCAGCGTTCCCAGCTCGCCAAACCGCACACCTGCAGCAAGATGCGCGGCAACTGGGGCGAAGAGATCGCGCCCATGGAACGTATGGCTACGGTTGTTGCCCCACCAACGTTCATCATCGAGAATCACCGCCGCAACGACGCCGCCCAGTGCAGCTGCCGCCGGCGGCAGGAGTCCGTTATCTGGCCCAATCAACACATCACCGCGCCTGCAACGGATAGCAATCGGCCGTCGCCGGGTGCCGACGCCAGGG
>JBJSXZ010000002.1:0-3454 GCA_046086645.1 Candidatus Limnocylindrus sp. | reverse complement strand
CATGTGCGGAATTGTCGGCTACGTCGGACCTCGCGATGTGCGGAGCCTTCTCGTCGGTGGCCTGCGTCTTCTTGCGTATCGTGGCTACGACTCTGCCGGAATTGCCCTCGCAAGCGCCACCGAGTTGCGCCACATCAAACGTGCAGGACGGCTTGCTAACCTCGAGACGGCACTCGCGGACGTGCCCGCAAGTGAGACTCCAGAAGCCGCTGGTATGGCGCATACCCGTTGGGCCACCCATGGTGCGCCAACTGACACGAATGCCCATCCGCATTTTGACGAGTCGGGCGCCATCGCTGTGATCCACAACGGGATCATTGAGAACCACGCCGAACTTCGAATCGCCCTGGAGGCTCGCGGCCATCGCTTTAGCACCGAGGTAGACACCGAGGTGATCGCCCATCTCATTGAAGAGTCCTATCAGGGCGACCTGCGTGAGGCGTTCGAACTAAGCGTGCGTCAGCTGAAAGGACAGTGGGCGCTACTTGCCATGCACCGAGACGAACCAGGACGAATTGTTGCCGCGCGACGCGAGGCGCCTCTTGCCGTTGGGCTCGGGAAGGGCGAGCAGTTCATCGCCTCCGACCCGGTCGCCATCCTTGAGTACACGAACCAGATCGTATTCCTCCGCGATGGGGACCTTGTTGATGTAAGGGTGGACGGCATCATGTTTTACGATGCGTCTGGTGCGGTCTTCTCGCCTCGACCAGAGACCCTCACCTGGAGCCCGGAGACGGCGCGAAAAGACGGATACGCGCACTTCTTTCGCAAAGAGATCAACGAGCAGCCTCGCACCTTGAAGGCCGCACTCGCCGGTCGCGTGAGCGGTACGACCATTCGACTCCCCGAACTTGATACGGCTGGCATAGATGTTGCTAACTTGCGGACAGTTGAGTTTATTGCGTGCGGCTCGGCATACTATGCAACGCTCGCGGCTGCAACGCTTGCAGAGAGCCTGCTCGGTATCCCAGCGCGTTGCACCGTGGCAAGCGAATTCCGTTATGCTCCGCCGCGACTTGATGCGAGGACGCTTGTCATCGCGATTTCTCAATCTGGTGAGACGGCCGACACGCTTGGCGCAGTCCGCGCGGCACGGGCCGCGGGCGCGATTGTCGTCGGCATCGTTAATTCAGCTGGTTCGACACTGACGCGTGACGCGACTGTCAGTGTGATGTTGCAGGCCGGACCAGAAGTCTCCGTTGCAGCAACAAAGAGTTACACGTCGCAGGCGCTGGTTGCAGAAGTTGTTGCCCTCGACCTCGCGCGCCTGGCCGGCAGACTTGAGCCGGCTGCCGAAGCTGAATGGGCTCGCGATCTTGCAAACGTTCCCCACCTTGCCACCGCAGCGCTTGCAGCAAGCGAGTCGCTTCCCGCGATTGCAGCCAAATATCACGGGAGCACGGGCTATACCTTCATTAGCCGCGGCCCAGGAATCGCCACCGCACTCGAGGGTGCACTCAAACTGAAAGAGCTCTCGTACCTCCATGCCGAGGCGTATCCAGCTGGCGAGTTAAAGCATGGCCCGATCAGTCTCCTTGGTCCAAGGCACCCAGTCGTGGCAATTCTTCTCGAGGGGTCGACCCGTACCAAATTGGAGAGCAACATCATGGAGAGCCGTGCCCGTTCAGCACCGATCCTTGCTATTGCTACCGATGGGATTGACACAACAGCGCTTGCCGATGACGTGGTCGTTATTCCAGCCGCTCGGCAGGAGATCGCCTCACTGATCGCGGCGATTCCGCTGCAGCGCTTCGCATATGAGATGGCACTCCTTGAGGGCGCCGATATCGATCAGCCAAAAAACTTGGCAAAATCAGTCACGGTGGAGTAGACATGCCCGCTGTCTTGCCGCGCGAGATCCCCGAGCTCGGTATCGACATCATTCGCGTTGACCGCATCGCGCGCGTACTAAACAAGTACGGTGCGCGCTTTGAAGAGCGGATTTTCACCACTGAAGAACGCGAGTATGTGCGTAGCCGCGCTGAGACCGCAGCGGGGCGCTGGGCGGCGAAAGAGGCGGTCTCCAAGGTGCTCGGGCTTGGCGTTCGCGGGATCGGTTGGCGCGAGATTGAAATCGAGCGACTTCCGACAGGGCAGCCGGCCATCCTCTTGCACGACAAGGCGGCGGCGCGTGCAGATCAGTTGGGGATCGCCTCGATTGCGGTCTCCATCTCCCACGAACGAGATTTTGCCGTCGCCGTTGCCTATGCGGTTCGCACTGCCGGTGGACGGTATATCTTTCCGCCCGACGTCGAAGAAGATCTTGATGCACGCGAGCGTGCCATTCGTTCACGGATCGCGGATCTCCGCGCACTCTACGAAGAGAGTCGACGCCTCGAAGACGTGATGGAGCGTGGGGCATGAGTGGAATACCTGAACTGCTTCGTGCTACTGGCCTCCCTGCGCTCCCGCGAGAGGCGTGGGTAGAGGTATCACTCGATGCTGTTGAGGCGAACGTTCACAGCCTGGCAGCTCGTCTCCCTTCCGGAGGACACCTCGATGTCGTGCTCAAGGCGAACGGGTATGGACTCGGCTCGGTGGAGCTGGCAAAGGCATCGCTTGCGGCCGGGGCACGGGCCATCCTTGTCGCAACGGTTGATGAGGCGCTAGAGCTTCGAGCGGCGGGCATCACTTCGCCCGTGCGCGTGCTCTGGCGCACTCCGCCTGCCTACCTTGCTGCTGCCGCCCGAGCGCATATTGGTGTTGCTGCTACATCGCCAGCCGTCGTAGAGGAGTTGCTTGCCGCGGATCTTCGCGGAGTGCCACCACTGGAAGTTGACGTGGAAGTTGACACGGGGCTCGGACGCGATGGAATCCTTCCTGGCGAACTTGCTGCACAGGTGGGTCGCCTGGCTGCCGATCCGACGCGATTCACTCTGCGGAGCGTGTGGAGCCATCTGACAAACGCTGAAGACATTGTTCGCTCGCGCGCGCAACAGGCTCAGCTCCTCGCATCTGCTGTGATCCTTCCCGGAATGGAGCATCATATTGTCGCCTCAGGCGGCCTACTCACCGTGGGCGATACCGAGCGCGTTGCACGCATCGGCATCGCGCTGCTCGGTGTTGTCCCCAATGCGTTGCGAAGTACAGAGACGGCCGCATCCCTCGGGCTCACAGGCGTCTATCGGCTCGTCGCTCGTCCCGTTCGCATTGCAATCCTGCCAGCTGGTCACGGTGTGGGGTACGGCCCAGCATTTACAACACAGCGCCCCTCGCGCATCGCCACCCTGCCGATGGGCTACGCGGATGGGATCTCATATCACGATAAGGAGAAGGCGACCGTCTTGGTGCGAGGCGTCGCCCTTCCAGTGGTTGGCACCATTGCGATGGATTCGATTACCGTGGATACAACAGACCACCCCGCGACAGATCTGAGCGAGCGTGACGATTTCGTGTTCATTGGCCAATCTGGCGACAAAGAGATTCAACCGGTAGATGTTGCCAAGCGCCGCAG
>JBJSXZ010000001.1:0-6469 GCA_046086645.1 Candidatus Limnocylindrus sp. | reverse complement strand
TGATATCTTTCCCGATGATTTGCAAGTCTGCCGGCCACCACGGCGCGCCATCTGGGCTCATGGGGAAACCTGCGCCGGTCAAGTAGTTAATGAGCGCGTCGTACCAGACATAGATTGTTCCAGTCGACGGATCTGCAGTTCCATCGTGCGCAATGGCGCTCGTCCCATCGGCGCGAATGGGAAAGGGGATCCCCCATCCTGCCCCCTCGCGACTTATAGAAAAATCTTCAAGGCCCTGCCGGACGAATCCAAGCATCTCGTTGCGTCGAAATGCCGGCTGGACCGGTGATGGATCCTGCGAGAGCCATGCTTCGAGTCGCGCCTGGTAGGCGCTGAGCTTGAAGAACCAGTTCCGCTCTTTTAGCCACTCCAGCGCAACGCCTGGATGGTTCGGGCAGACCGCCCCATCCCCAACCCGCTCGACATCCGTCTCTGTGCGGAAGCCCTCGTTTGGGCAGTACCAGCCTTCGTAGCTGCCGAGGTAGATATCGCCCGCAGCATGCGAGCGGCGCACCATCTCTTGCGCCGCAAGAAGATGATCTGTATCGGTTGTCCGAATGAAGCGATCTGGCGAGATGAGAAGGCGCGCCTCGCTCGACTGGAAGAGGGCGACCTTGGCGTCGACAAAGTCCTGAGGGCTGATCCCCTCTTCGGCCGCACGTGTGGCGATATTGACCGAATGCTCATCCGTACCCGTGAGGAACCGAACATCGTCACCCGACATCCTCCGCCAGCGCGCAATTGCATCGGCGCCAATGACTTCGTAGAGGGTATGGAGTCCGGGCTTATTGTTCGCGTAGGCGATCGCCGTTGTGAGGTAGTACCGCATTGCTGCAGAGTATTACAGGAGTACGCCGCCCGTACTCCCCCGCCGTGATCATCCCGAAGGGCGCTCAACCGCGCAGGACCGCTGGTCCGGGTGGCGCCATAGGAGGTGCCATGAACAAGGTCATGCTCGCCGGGAGAATGACGAAACCAGTCGAGATGAAAGCCCTCCCCTCTGGGACACGGGTTGCCGTCGGGAGCGTCGCCACCCATGACTTCCGCGGTGGTGAGGAGCGGACTGAATTTCACCGCGTGGTCTTCTGGGAGAAGCTGGCGGAGGTTGCTGCGGAGCACCTTCAGGCAGGGTCTCTCGTCTCTATTGACGGACGCATGAAGACTCATGAATGGGAGTCAAACGGTACGCGGAGGTGGATGACGGAGGTGATCGTGAACCGTCTCGAGTTTCTCGGCCCGAAGCCACAGAGTGCCGAGCCAGTGGCCAGCGGCGGCGAGCCGAACGATATCGGTGAAGCGGAGTACGGTGAAGAGGTGGCACCGGTTGGTGCCTAGTCGCATCTAGTCGACCGCGGCGTCGCCCTCTCCGCCGTGAGCAGCAGCCCAGAGGCGACGTCGGTCGATTCGCCAGAGGAGTGCGATCCGCCGCACCGCACGGCTCCGCGACTCGCCCGATGCAATGCAGCGTTCAACAACCGCGAGTGCTGCTGCGTACGGGCCGTCCGGGTCGTCCGCAGCATCGACGTGAAGCTCTGGTGCGCCATCCACAACGATCACAAACTCTCCGCGTGCATCAATGCTGCCAGCGGCCATGGCGTCGGCAAGACTTCCGAGCGTTCCACGGCGAACCTCTTCGTGGAGCTTCGTCAGCTCCCGACAGACCGCCGCGGGACGATCGGATCCGCAGGCCGAGACGAGATTTGCAAGCGTCTCTGAGACGCGATTCCCGGCCTCATAAATGATCGTCGTGCGCTGGTCCGCCGCAATCGCTTCAATGGCGGCAGCGCGCTCAATACCGCTCCGCGGAAGGAACCCTTCAAACGACCAGCGCGCACTTGCAAGTCCTGATGCGACAAGGCCAGCGAGCAGCGCTGACGCACCTGGTATGGGGATGACCCGAATCCCTTCAGCGATCGCCGCCGCCACAAGGCGTGCACCTGGATCGCTCACGAGCGGCGTCCCCGCGTCCGTCACTAACGCGACCGCCTCACCCTGCTTGAGACGGCGAATAATGGGATGGATCCGTTCGATTTCATCAAAGGCCGGAAGTGCGAGGAGTGGCACGGAGATTCCGATGGACTGGAGGAGCGTGCGTGTCACTCGCGTATCTTCAGCGACGATGGTTGAGACCTCACGAAGTACGGCAACGGCGCGGGCGCTCAAATCTGCGCGGTTGCCGATCGGCGTGGAAACAATATGAAGTGCGCCCGCGGTTGCGCCACCGCCCCTGCCCTGCTCGACCGTATCCGCTGAACCCGTGGTCAAGTCCGTGGGATTGGCTGGGCAATCTGTGCGATCGGACGCTCCGCACGCTTGAATGCAGAGCGGGTATGTAGCTCCACAATGCGCGCAACTGCCGCCGCATCAAAACCTTCCGCGACGATCGCCTGCGGGGTGCGACGCAGATCAACGAGGCGATACAGCACCTGGTCAAGCGTCGGGTAGTCAAAGCCACCCTCACCCTCATCGGTCTGTCCGGGCCAGAGGTCTGCACTCGGCGCCTTTGCGATAACCTGCTCTGCGACACCAAGGTGTGCAGCGAGTTGGCGAACCTGAGACTTGTAGAGACCTCCAATTGGATTGATCGCCCATGCACCGTCACCGTGCAGTGTCCAGTAGCCGATCATCGTCTCGGTTCGATTCCCCGTGCCGACGACAAGTCCTTGGTGTACGGCCGAGCGATCCCAAAGCGTAATCATGCGCAGGCGTGCTGCAATGTTTCCCCGTCGAACCCGCGCGATGGCTTGGCCGTCTGGCAGGCTAGCAACGACTGCCTGAAGCGGCAGAGCAATCGAGATCTCCTCGGTTTCGATCTCAAGCTGACGGGCGACAAGCCGCGCGTCCTCTAACGATGACGGCGCAGAGGTGTCAGACGGCATGAAGACTCCGCGAACCCGATCGCGGCCGAGGGCATTCACAAGCAGGTGTGCTACAAGTGCGGAATCAATGCCTCCCGAGAGGCCAATGATTCCGGTTGCGTGACCAGAGGCCTTGAAATAGTCGCGTAGGAATCCCTCGCATGTTGCTGCAGTTTTTGCCACATCAAGTTGCAGCTCAGTAGGAATCACATGTCCTGCGATGCGAGCTACCTCATTCGACATTTTTTATGGTGCCTCCCACGTTTCAATAGACCAAGCGTAGAGGGGGCTGGACACATCTGTTGCACGGGTCGGCCAGACAAACTTGGTCGCCAAAAGGCTATATGAAGGCTCGCCCCAGAGCAAGATGAGAGGGCGATTCGCCCGCCGAAGCGCCTGCAGATCTGCGTACGTTGCTGCGCGGTCGGCGAGCAGGGTCCCCACTCGGCCCTCCTGTAGCAGCGCGTCAACGGTATCGCTCTGCCAACACATAAAGTTCTTGCCGGCTGGGACCTCCTCGCTTGGGCAGGCGGATGAGATGAAGAGGTCGGAGTCGTCTGGGTCAAGTGACCACTGCCAGCCACCGAGATAGATATCGAAGTCGCCCGGGTACTGCAACCGAGGCAGGATATCGGCGGCGTACGAGCTTGGCGTGACCGTCAGTGAGATTCCGCACTCAAGTGCCTGGTCTGCAATAGACTGCGCAGCACGCACCCGTACTGGCTGCCCATCACGCACAAGGATCTCCGCCTCAAGGCGCCTTCCCGCGTTCGAAAAGATGCCATCTACATCAACGCTCCATCCCGCTCCGCTCAGCACCTGCCGCGCCGCAGCAACATTACGCGTGGTCTCTGGAGGCGCGGGAGATTCAGCTGCCCACGAGCCGGGGATCACCGTGCTTGAAATCGGTATTCCCGAACCACCGGTTGCGCTATCGATAACGACACTCATGTCAATGCATGAGGCAAGAGCCGCGCGTGTTGCGTCATCTGCGAACATGTGACCACTGCGCAGATTAAAGGCGAGGAAATAATAGCCGCGCAGCGACGGAGTCTGAAGGAGTTCACCACCGCCTCGGACCTCAAGATCGCTGATCTCCGTAGAGTTCAAGCCGGGCACCCAGTCCAATTGTGCTGATTGGAACGCGCTGATGAGTCGCGCACTTGATTGTGCCTGAGTTAACAGAAGCGAAGAAATCTTCGGTGCGCCAAGTGCGAAATTCGAAAAGGCGGAGAGTTGCACGGAACTCCCTGGGACACGCTGTTTAAATGCAAAAGGGCCAGCGCCGATCGGAGCGAGCTGAAGGTCAAGAAGTGGGAAACCCGCCTCCATCTGATTCTGAATTGGCGCCATGAGAAATGCCTCAACAGAGCCGAGCCGAGTAAAGAGGTCTTGCGCGTATGCTTCGCTATCGCGTGCACCAGTAGGTGACCCGCTCAAATCAATCTCGGGAAAGGAGCGCGGATCCGGAAGCGTGAGGCCTGCTGCGCCAAGGATTCGCTCTAGTTCAGCAAGATGCGGCGCGTATGCACACTGTGCAGTCCCCGCATCGCCACAGAAACTAGGGTCAAGCGCGGCGGCAAGGCTCTCGCGCGCGAGTGATACCTGGCTCCGGTCGGCGTTGGCGAGCTGACGCTGCAGGCGCGCAAGCGAGGTTTCAAGCGCAGCTTTTGGCAGAATCGGGATCGTCATGCCGCGGGTTGCCCACGGCGACCAGGTCTCTTGCAGGTTGAACGTCACGCTGAACTCGCCTGTCGACTCAACGCTGTCGAGATTCGTCCGCACAAGATCACAAATCTCAGCGAGGAGCGGGCAGCGATTCGACTTTGCAAGTTCATACGTGAAGATAACGTCAGCTGCCGTCAGTGCGCTCCCGTCATGGAACGTCAACCCGCGGCGCAACTGAACCTTCCAGGTCTGACCACCATTTGATGGCTCTGCTGCGGAACTCGCCAATACTGGCTGCGGTGCAAGGGAGGCATCGGAGCGATAGAGCCCAGCGTGAATCAGACTTCCCGCGAACACCGAAGAATCATCGGCATAGGCGGCTTCAAGACCCTGTAGTCGGCCGAGTACGCCGACCCGAATCGCGCCAAATTCCAGGACATTCAGCCCAACGACGATCATGGCGACGATAAGCACCACAATGCTCGCGCGGCGAACCGCCTGACCTGGTGCTTCGTTTGCCATCTTACCTCCGTGGATAATCCTCTTGATGAGGTTAGTCGCTAGGCAACGGGTCGCGAATTAGTAGAGCGTCGGGGTACCTACGGGATAAGCGCTGCATAGGCGTCTGCATTGAGGAGGGCTGCGAGTTCATCGGCATTGGCAAGCTCCACCTCGATCAGCCAACCGCCACCATATGGATCGGCATTGATGACCTCAGGGCTCTTGCTTAGTGCCTCATTCCGCGCAACAACTGTCCCGGAGATCGGGCTATAGAGGTCGCTTACCGCCTTGACGGATTCGACCACGCCAAATGCTGCGAACTGCGTGACCGTCGAACCAATTGCAGGAAGGTCAACAAAGACAACATCGCCAAGCTCCTGCGCGGCGTGAGCCGTGATGCCAACTACGACGCGACTACCCTCACCGCGAACCCACTCATGCTGTTTCGAATAGCGCAGATCAGTCGGTAGCGTCATATGTTCCTCCTAGCCACGGCGCCTTGAGCGCTTGGGGACAAATGGTAGTGCAACGACCTCGGCTGCGACGGACTCCTCGCGCACGCGAACCGCCACGCGCCGACCCACGCTCCATGGGCCCGCAGCAGCAGCAACATCGGCAAGCGCAATCGGATGCCCGAGAGTTGGCGATTGCGTTCCGGATGTAACTCTGCCGACGCTCTCGCCGCTCTCACTGAGCACTGCATACCCCTGCCGAGCGATCCCGCGGCCGGTCACGCGCAGCGCAACAAGTTGCCGCCCCACGCCTGGCGAGGCGCTACTCCTTGC
Source organism: Candidatus Limnocylindrus sp. (assembly GCA_046086645.1). GTDB lineage: Bacteria > Chloroflexota > Limnocylindria > Limnocylindrales > Limnocylindraceae > Limnocylindrus. The sequence continues at coordinate 657 of JBJSXZ010000001.1, read as the reverse complement.
ACGTAGCGCAGTTGCGCCAACAAAATCGCCAGGCTTATCAAGGCGAACGACGCGGCCGAATCCAACGTCATACGGGGTGAGATCGCTCCGCAAGTCGTTCCCGAAAAGTGGCATGCCTGCTTCGAGGCGAAGCGTGTCACGTGCGCCAAGCCCGATCGGCTGCAGACCAGCAGACGCTCCATTACCGAGCAGGGCGCGCCAGACAAGTGAAGCGTCAACGCCCGCGAGATAAATCTCAAAGCCATCCTCGCCGGTATACCCCGTGCGACCAATCATGCAGGCAACCTCACGTTCGCGGGTTCTAAGGTGTGCTTCGCTCGACGCATAGCCAGCCAGGCTGTCGAGAGGCTTCTCACTGGCGAGTTGCACATACGGTGTGAGGATTGTCACGGCTGCCGGGCCCTGCACGGCGATGAGCGCAGCATCCGGCGAGTCGTCGCTCACGGTTGCCGATTGGCCAACTCGCGCACCCAGCTCACGCGCAACGTGCTCGCCGTTCGAAGCGTTCGACACAACTAGAAACACATCCTCGGCGCGGCGGTAGATCACGAGGTCATCGATCATCAGGCCGGCGGAGTCCACGATGATGCTGTACTGAGCGCGGCCGGGCGCGAGCGAGGATGGCTGGCTCACCACTGCGGCGTCGAGGGCGGCGGC